>JAAYIB010000158.1 GCA_012744295.1 Acholeplasmataceae bacterium | reverse complement strand
TGAACATTCCCATTGAAAAAAGTTACGATTTTCAGTAGCTGAAATCGGATAAATGGAACAGGTTCATTCATAATTTGCAGGGTTCCATAAAAAACAAAGAAGTGAACGATAAAGATGAAGAAAATAGGGATAATCATTTGCGGTCGTTATCATACATGCGGCGGCGGCAAATGTTTTAGGGCATTAGAGGAACGGGTAGGCGGCTTTTCTGTTTATGCAGACGAGGAGGACGTCCGGATTATCGGATATTCGACCTGCGGCGGTTGCCCCGGCGGCAACGTGGAATATGTTCCCGAAGAGATGATAAGGAACGGAGCGGAAGCCATTCATTTTGCGACGGGCTTCGTTGTCGGTTATCCTCCCTGTACCTGGATTCGGGAATTCAAAAGCATCGTCGAAACAAAGTACAAAGTCCCGGTTATTGTAGGTACGCATCCCATACCGCAAAAATACAGTCTGGCTCACAGCAAGCTTGATTTTTGGGAAAAGATGGAGATGGAGAAACTTGCCCCTTTGTTGTTTAATGAAAAGGAAGAAATAATGAAAGCTTACGACTGAATTGCATGATGTATCTTATGTAGTTTTCCACGGCGGGTTCTGCCGCCGTGGAAAACTACATTTTTTTTGGGAGATAACTTTGGGGCAGGAATATGTTCTGTTTTGGCGAATTTTAACGCTTAAGACATGATTCGAAAAGGGGTGACGACAATTAAGCAGAGAGTCTTGCTGGTTGATGATGAGGAAAATATTCGCATGCTGGTACGGTTTAACCTGGAGAAGGCTGGCTACGAAGTGATAGAGGCTGGCGACGGCAAACAGGCTTTGGCTTTGGCAAGAAACGAAAGCCCTGACATCGTCATCCTCGACCTGATGCTGCCGGGCATCGACGGGCTGGAGGTCTGCAGATTATTGAAGCAAAGCCCCGAAACCGCGGCACTGCCGATTATAATGCTGACGGCCAAAGGCGATGAAATTGACCGCGTTATCGGTCTTGAGCTCGGTGCCGACGACTATATGGCAAAGCCGTTTAGCCAAAGGGAACTGGCAGCCCGCATCAAGGCTGTTTTGAGAAGGCCGGCTTTGCTGTCGGAAAAATCGGACGAAATTGTTTTGGGCAAGCTTCGCATGAACTTTACCCGTTATGAGGCTCAGCTGGACGGGCAAAAACTTGACCTTACCCCCAAGGAATACGAGCTGCTAAAGCTATTTGCCGAAAATGCGGGCAAGGTTTTCAGTCGTGAGCAGCTTCTGGAAAAGGTCTGGGGCTACGAGTATTTCGGCGACACGAGAACGGTCGACGTCCATATCAGGCATCTGCGGTCCAAACTCGAAAGGTCGCCGGAAATGGCGGAAGCAATCGAAACCGTGCGCGGCGTTGGCTATCGCCTCAGCAAATGAAAATTAACATAAATTTAACATGATAATAATACTGCGGTAACATTCCTTTGTTATGCTTGACGGGTAACAGAAAGGAAGGGTTCCATGGAGCTTGAGAAAGTTATTACCGTAAAAAATCTGTGCCTGTATTATGGCGAAAACCAAGCACTCAAAAATATCAACCTCGATATGTACCAAAACAAGGTGGTGGCTTTCATCGGGCCTTCGGGCTGCGGCAAGTCAACGTTTCTGCGTACCCTGAACAGGATGAATGATTTGATTGAAAACGTCAGGATTACGGGAGACGTGCTGATAGAAGGGCAGGATATCTACGCTCCGGGCACTGACGTGGTCGACCTGCGTAAACGCGTAGGCATGGTTTTTCAAAGACCCAACCCGTTTCCTATGAGTATTTACGACAATATCGCCTACGGCCCGCGCATACACGGGCAAAAACAAAAAGCGGCCCTTGACGAGCTGGTGGAAAAAAGCCTGCGGGGCGCGGCGCTTTGGGACGAAGTCAAGGACAGGCTTGCGAGCTCCGCCATGGGTTTGTCCGGGGGCCAGCAGCAGAGGCTCTGTATTGCGCGGCTTTTGGCGGTGGAGCCGGAAATTCTGCTGATGGATGAACCGTGTTCGGCGCTTGACCCTATCTCAACGATGAAGATCGAAGAGCTGATTATGGAACTCAAGGAAAAATACAGCATAGTGATAGTTACGCATAACATGCAGCAGGCAGCGCGTGCTTCCGACTATACGGCCTTTTTCCTGATGGGCGAGATGGTTGAGTGCCAGCCTACAGGCGTAATGTTCACGCGGCCGGGCAATCAGAAGACGGAAGACTACATAACGGGGAGGTTTGGCTGAGATGGTGGGAGTAAGAGGCGTTTATACGAAAGAACTAACTTTGATCCAAAACGACCTGATGACAATGGGCCAGCTTGTGACCAAGGCTCTCAGCGACTCTATCGAGGCTCTGAAAACAAAGGACATGGCGCTCGCAGAATCAGTCATAGCGGGTGACGCGGTTATCGACGACATGCAGGTGCTGATTGAGGACAAGACCGTGGAACTGATCGCTTTGCAGCAGCCGATAGCGAAGGACTTGCGCATTCTTTCGACGGCGCTCAAGATGACGACAGATCTCGAACGTATCGGCGATCACGCCAAGAAGATCGCGAAAATTGCTAACCGTATCGGACAGGATCCCCTGATTAAGCCGCTTGTCGATATACCGATTGCTGCCGAAAAGGCTCAGGGCATGGTCAGGAAAGTACTGAAGGCCTATGTGGACCTTGACATCGAGGCGGCTGCTGAGGTGTGCGCCGAAGACGACAAGGTTGATGAAATCTGCGAAACCTGCAAGCGCGATATTCTTTTCCACATGATGAAGGATAAAGCCAACATTGAGCAGGGTACCGAGCTTAACAAGGTTGTGCAGAGAATAGAGCGCATAGGCGATCATGCGACCAACCTGGCTGAATGGGTAATTTATCTCGTCACGGGTCAGCGCGTTCCGAAAAAATGATTTTAACAAAACCTTAACATTGGCGTAATACGTAGATAACAATCACCCCCTATAATTAAGTTATCACCGAAAAGACAACATCAAGGGGGAAACAAGAGTGAAAAACATTTTCAGGAAAACAGCAGTTACCGCATTATCGTTAGTGGTTGCAGCAGGCCTGTTCGCAGGATGCGGCAGCGATAAGAAGGATGCCGGGACGGCATCGCCTCAGAAGGTTGAGGGCAAGGTGGCCGCGTCCGGTTCCACGGCCTTGCTGCCTCTTTTAAAGGCAGGACAGGAAGAGTTTTACAAAAAGCATGACAAGGTTACGATCAATCTTTCCGGCGGCGGTTCCTTCACCGGGCAGAAACAGGTTGCCTCGGGAGCAGTCGATATCGGCAACTCCGACGTTGCACTCGCGGATGACCTTAAGGATAAGGGCCTTGTTGAAACCAAGCTTGTCGGCATTCCCTTTGTTTTCATTACCAACAAGGATGTTGCCGTAGAAAATCTTTCCGCCGGTCAGTATGTTGACATCATGACAGGCAAGATCAGGAATTGGAAGGAAGTCGGCGGCAAGGATCAAAAGATTACAATCGTGCACAGGTCTAAATCCTCAGGTTCGCGTGCTACTATCGCCCAAGTGGTTCTTAAGGGCGCGCAGTTTACTGACGATGCGATTATCCAGGACTCCAACGGCTCCGTACGCTCGGCAATCGCAACGACTCCGGGAGCTATCGGCTATGTTGATGCTGCCTATGTCGACGGCACAGTAAAAGCCCTTTCCTTTGACGGAGTGAAATATTCGATTGCTGCGGTAATCGATGGCAAGTACCCGGTCTACACCTTCGGACGCATGTTTACCAAAGGCGAACCCAAGGGCGCCGTAAAAGCTTTTGTTGACTACGTGACAAGCTCTGAATTCCAGGAAAAACATGCCGAACAAAAAGGCTTCGTTCCCGTTACAAAAATGAAAAAATAAGTGCGGGCTCCTTGAGCTCAAAAAAATAAAATCAGTTTAACTAAAAAACCAGGGACAAATCGGACCTGGTTTTTTTACCAATAGGAGACAAATATGAGAAAATATGACCTCGACAGAATTCGCAATGAAAGCCTGGCAAGAAAGGTGCTGCTTGTCAGTGCCGGATTTCTGACATTTATAATCATAGCGCTGGTGTTCTTTATTGGTCAGCAGGGATTGCGGACCTTTCTGGACGTAAGTCCCCTGGAATTCTTTTTTTCAGCAAAATGGAGCCCGGACACCGAAAATTACGGTGCGCTCAGTTTTATTGTCGGAAGCTTGCTGGTGACCTTCCTGTCGATTGCTGTCGGCGGGCCCGTCGGCATAGCTGCGGCTGTTTTCATGGCTAAGCTGGCACCGAAATGGATGCTCGAAATCATGAAGCCCGCGGTCAACCTGTATATGGCTATACCTTCGGTTGTCTACGGCTTTATCGGCCTTACGGTCGTGGTGCCTTTCGTGCGCGAGTTCTTCGGAGTGGCGGGTGGTTTCGGAATCTTCACGGCTTCCTTGATTCTGTCAATCATGATTTTGCCGACAGTTATCAGCATTTCCACGGATGCCCTCCTGGCGGTGCCCTCCATGCAGGAGGAGGGCTCCTACGCGCTCGGTGCAACCTATTGGCAGACAATCTGGCACATAGTGCTGCCGGCCGCCAAGCCGGGAATAGTGACCGCCGTAATTCTGGGCATGGCTCGTGCCATCGGTGAAACCATGGCGGTACAAATGGTGATCGGTAACACTCCGCGTCTCGCGACTTCTCTTTTTTCGCCGACAAGCACCCTTCCGAGCGAAATTGTGGTGGAGATGGGAAACACGCCTTTTGGCTCGACCTGGGGCAATTCTTTATTCCTGATGGCGTTGATCCTGCTTTTGATTTCCCTCGGAATGATTCTGACAGTACGCAGAATCGGTGCTAAAAAGGCGGTGGAAGCATGAATAAGAAGACGCAGGACAAGCTTGCCAAAACAGGTCTGTGGCTGGTAGGCATCTTCCTGGTGGGGATTCTCGCCCTGTTTATCGGCTATATGCTTTATAAGGGTCTGCCGATGCTGACGCCCGGTTTTGTGTTCGGCATGCCCAGCGATACGGAGGCCGGAGGCGGCGTTGGACCACAGCTTTTCAACACCGTTTATATTCTTTTGTTGTCGATGCTTTTCTCGATCTTTATCGCCATAGGCGCGGCAATCTATCTTTCGGAGTACGCTAAGGACAACCGGCTCACGAGATTCATTCGCCTCAGCACCGAAAGCCTGTCGACGGTACCTTCCATCGTGCTTGGCCTGTTTGGCATGACTGTTTTTGTCGATTTTCTCGGTATGGGCTTCAGCATTCTCGGCGGCGCTCTTGCGCTTTCTCTTCTGAATCTGCCGCTCCTCGTAAGGGTGACGGAGGAGGCCCTGCAGAATGTTCCGCAGACATATCGCGAGGCAAGCCTTGCACTTGGAGCCACGAAGTGGCAAACTATACGTAAGGTTGTGCTGCCTGAAGCAGCGGGCGGCATCGTTACGGGAATCATGCTGGCCGGCGGCCGGGCAATCGGTGAAAGCGCAATCCTGATTTTTACGGCAGGAACAACGGTTTCCCGCCACATGGCAGACTTCGACCTGTTTGCCGGCGGCGAAACGCTGGCGGTCCATCTCTGGTACGTCATGGGCATTGGTCTCGTTCCCGACCGTGTGGAAATAGCCAACGGCATCGGCGCCCTTCTGATACTGGTTGTGCTTATTATCAACCTGCTGTTCATCCTGCTGCAAAGAAAACTAAAGACTGTCGGAAACAGAAAGAATTGAGGAGTGGGCGATGGTTCGTAATCGTTTTCTCCTGCTTGTCCAGGGGCTCTTTTTATGCGCCTTTCTGGTTGCGGGAGCATATACGTTGAGCATATTTCAAGATTACGGCATGCGGCTTTTTAAGGAAAAAAGCATGCTGCAGGCCAGCTATGCCGCAAAGCAGCTGACAGAAAGCCTCAACAAGGGGGCGAGCCGTGAGCAATTAGAGGCCGAGAGCGCTGAGCTGGCAAAGGAATGGAAATCAATCTCAGGCTGCTTGACGTTGCTGATTCCGATGTAAGCGAGGCAGTCAGGGCCTATCTTGGCGGCGGCATGGGCGCGTCCGTTCGGAGTGATGAGCAGGGAGACTTGCGCACTCTTTACCTGGCAGAGCCTCTTGACGGCAGATTGATTCTGCAGGCAGCCTTCCCACTCAAGCGCTTTGCCGCAGAATATGATAAAGTGCGTGTCTTCGTTCTTGTCGCCTTTGTTTTTTTGATGCTGCTCGCTGCGGCCCTTGCCAGATTTCTGGTGTTGAAAATGCTGCAGCCTTTTGAGGAAATCGAAGCTGCCGCGCAGAAAATGGCGCAGGGCAATTCTACGCTTCGCCTGCAGCGCAATGTCTCCGATGAATTCGCAGCGCTTTCACACGCGCTTAACACGATGGCGGAAAGCATTGAGTCGAAGAAAGACGAGCTCGCGCGCGAGAAAAGAAAACTCGAACTGATTATGAACAATACCGACAACTCCATTGTTACAATCGACAAGAGGGGAATGATAATCGACTGCAACGAACAATTTGGCAAGCTTTTTGGCAAGGAGGCGGTCGGCAGGCATTACCTGCAGCTCGTCAATAATCTTGCCATTGAGGATCTGCTTGGGTCGGCACTGGCAACGGATGCTCCGGTCAGCAGGAATCTCAGCGCGTCTTCCTTGCATGGCAAGAAGTCTTTCCAGGTTTTCGGAACACCGCTCAAGGCTCCTTATAATAACGAACCCAACAGTGTATTTTTTGTTTTCCATGACATTAGCGCCTTACAGGTGGTTTATGAAAAACAGTCTGAATTTGTTTCCAATGCTTCGCATGAGCTTGCGACCCCTCTTACAACCATCAGGGGATTTACGGAGATCCTGCTCGGACAGGACGCTCCCGAGGATGCTGGACTGCGTCAGAAATTCCTCGACATCATTTTGAAGGAAAGTGAACGAATGCAGGCGCTTTTGCGTGACCTGCTGCAGCTGGCGAGGCTTGATTCCGAAGAATACAGGCGCAGCATCAGTATGGAGGCTTTAGAACCAGGCGAGGTTATGAACAAGGTCGTCGAGGAGTTCCGCCGGCGCGTAAGTGAAAGAGACCTCATCCTCGAAATAATCCAGCCACGAACGGCAGTAACGGTAATGGCCAATACGGACTGGCTGAAGCAGGTGCTGGTTAACCTGCTGGAGAACGCCTTGAAGTATACCCCGGCCGGTGGCGTCATCACTATCAGCTGTCAGCGAGAAAAGCAATTCGCGGTTTTTCGGGTTCATAATACGGGCGAAGGTATTTCCCGGCAGGACGCCGCAAGAATTTTTGAGCGTTTCTATCGCATAGACAAAGCCCGCACGCGCCAGATTGGCGGTACGGGCCTTGGCCTGTCAATTGTGAAGTTCATTGTGGAAATATTCGGCGGCAGGATTTTCTGCGAAAGCGGTCCCGGCGAAGGCGTGGCCTTCGTGTTTACCGTACCGCTTGCCGGAGGCGAAAGCTTTACTCCAGAGCCATCAGCTTGATAACGTCCTCCAAGTCGAGAACCTTGTTGTCAAGCAAAGACTTGATGCGCATTGTCAGCAGCGTGTGCTGAGCGAGGTTCAGCGCCTGCAGGAGAGCGGCGCGCAGCTCCGGAGTCAGATATTCGACTCCCCAGGCATCAAGGACATCAAGCGCGCAGGAACGCGGCCAGTCATAAATTGAAGTCAAAGCCTTGATAAGCAGGTCCTCGCCAAAGCCGGGCCTTGTTTCAAGGCTTTTTATGATCGGCTCGAGGGCGTGCTCGTTTTCTTCGTAAAGCTCTAAGCTCGCACGGGCGAAGGATAGGGCCAGCTGGTAACGGTCTTCGTCATTTGTGTCTAAAAGATAACTGTACAGGCGTGTTCGCAGCGGATCCTGTCGAAGCAGCGCTGCCAGCAGCTCCCAGATGTCCATCTTCAGGGCCCGGGCGAATTCGATGGCTGTATAATTGATGCTTCCGTCAGGGTTGACTATTTCATTGCTGATCTCAGGCATCCAGTCCTTTCTGTAGATAAGTTTCTCAGCCATTCCGATCAGAAGGTGACAGGCATTGGCATCAATTGTTTCCCAACGCTCTTCTTCTGCCAGCCTTTGCAGGTTGTTTGCCAGGTTGACGACGTCGACAAGGCTTTCAATCGAGTTCGAGTATCCTTGCGCATGGCGCAGCACCTCCCGCATCAGGCCGAAGGTGTTAACCGGTCCGAAGTCAGGGTAGCTGCCGTCTGTCGAATCAAGTTCAAGCAGGAAGTCAAGGTAATTGTTTAACGCATGCAAAATGCCCCGATAAAGCTCTTCGTCAATTTCGGGCTTCTGCAGGGAGGTCATCATGTTGCCTTCCTTGATGCAGAGCAGCGAGAGTGCCGGATAGCGGACGTCTATTTCACAGCCGTGGCGCAGCAGCCAATCTTTTTCTGCGGAGGTCGTATACTCGTAAGCTTCCATCGCGTGAACGCGTCCCCAGCCGTAGGTTGTCTGAATAATTTCCCAAAGGTCGAGTTCGTCTTCGCTGTTGCTGAGTGCAAAGGCAAAAATCACGAAATAGGTAAATTCATCACAACGGGCAAGAAGACGGAGATCTTCCTTAAGGCCTTCCTTGTCTTGTATGATGTCGGAATCCAGGCCGAAAAGGCCCGTGACAACGACCGCAAACTTCACTGCTTCCCGACTGGGCGAATAGCGGAGCCATTCCAAAGTTAGCTCCAGCAGGAATTCAGGAAGCTCTTCCTCATTCAGTCTGTCGGCAAGGCTTTCGCAATAGGAGACGCACTGCGTAAAGGAAATCAGTTGATAAAGGTTGTCTCTTTTCTTCTCGTTCGGTACGGTAATAAAATCCTTGAGCGCCTTGTAGACGACTTCCGTTGTTTTCTTGTCGTCTGTGCCGTCGTTCATGATGACAAAGGCGTCGCCGCCGCCGAGCTCAAGTCCGGCAGCAGGATTGATCAGAGCGTATTCTCCGCGCGGCAGGTTGTCGCCGATGAAGAAACCGTCTTCGTCCATGTTATTCCTGACATAGTGCAGTATGCTGTTTTCTATTAGCCAAGGGCGGGTTTTTGGTTTCATGGCGGATCCTTTCCTGTTCGTTTGCTTACATATTATAACTTGAAAATGTTGTAAGCACAACGGATAAAGACGACGGAGAATATGCTGCGCAAAAATTGATAAAAAAGCATAAAATATGGAGGAACGGGCATTTTTCTATTTGGTATTTACAAAAATTAGTGTTACAATGAATTTAATAAAGGTTATTGTTTTTTTAAAACTTCGATTTAAGCCCCTGATACCTTGGTTTGGCGCTCCCGGTACGGTTAGGAACATTGAGCTGTTTAACAAAGGAGAGTGAGAAGAAATGGGGATATTGTCATGGATTGTTTTCGGTGCGCTTGCCGGGTGGCTGGCCAGTATCATTATGGGCAAAAATGCCTCCATGGGAGCTTTTGCTAACATTGCTGCCGGTATAGCGGGTGCTCTCTTGGGCGGATTTCTTCTGAGTTTCGTCGGAATTGGCGGCGTCAGCGGTTTCAACATTCAAAGCATCGTTGTTGCAATTGCCGGAGCTTGTTTGTTATTGTTCATTATCGACCGGTTTAAAAAATAAGGCGGTTGATAAATAGAAATTAAGGAGGATTGATTATGTCCAAGCTTACAATGATAGAAGGAATCGGTGAGAGCTATGAAGTCAAGCTGAAGGAGGCAGGGATTGGTTCGGTAGAGAAGCTTTTGGCAGCCTGCGGAACGAAGAAGGGCAGAAAAGAGTTGGCGGAAAAGACGGGCATCGCCGAAAAGACAATCTTGAAATGGGCAAACCATGCAGATTTAGCAAGAGTCAAAGGCATCGGCGGCGAATATGCCGAGCTTTTGGAAGCTGTAGGCGTGGACACCGTCCCCGAATTGGCGAGAAGGAAACCGGAAAACCTCGTGGCCAAAATGATTGAAGTCAATGAAGCAAAAAAACTTGTCAGGCAGCTTCCGTCGCAAAAACAAATCGAAGGCTGGGTCAAACAAGCAGCCGAACTGCCGAGGGCAATCGAGTACTAAAAACATTGCAGAAATGGCAAAGCAATCCGTTTCAAATAATTATAACAAAAGGCTTCGCGCTCATGGCGCGAAGCCTTTTTCTGCTTTAAAACCGATTATTTCATCGCAACCTGAGTGTTGATGTCAATTTCCAAAAGGCAGTCGCCACTTTCTATTCTGCTTCCGGGGACGACGTGAACCTGGGAAACGATACCGGCGAGCGGTGAGACAATGGTGGTTTCCATTTTCATAGCCTCCGTAACGGCTAAGGGCTCACCCTTGGCAACGCGCTGCCCCTTTGCGGCAAAAAGCTTGACGACAGAGCCCGAGAGCGTGGCCGCAATTTCGCCGAGGTTTGTTTTGTCGGCTTTCTTGCGGGCAATGCCTGTTGTCTTGACATTCTTGTCCCTGAGCTCTATCTCGCGCGGCAGTCCGTTGAGCTCGAAGCTCACGATGCGCATGCCCTCGTCGTTTGCTTTGCCGACATGGACAAGCCTGATTACGAGAATCTTACCGGGTTCGATTTCGACATTGACCTCTTCGCCGGGAGTCAGCCCGAAAAAGAAGGTAGGGGTATCAAGGACGGAAACATCGCCGTATTCGTTGATGAAACTCACCCAATCCCTGAAAACCTTGGGGTAAAGGCAGTAGGAGCTGACGTCCTCCGGGGAGGCTTGCGCTCCTAATGCCTCGAGCTCCTTTTTGGCCAGCTCAAAATCTGCCGGCGGCAGCGAGTCGCCGGGACGTCCGCAGACGGGAATTTTGTCCTTCAAGATTATTTTCTGAAGTTTCTCCGGGAAATTTTGATAGGGCACGCCAATCCTTCCTTCGAAGAATTCAATGACAGAGGCGGGAAAACTGAGCGTGTCGCCTTTCTCGTAAACGTCTTCTTCGGAAAGGTTGTTCTGCACCATAAACAAAGCCATGTCACCGACAATCTTGGAAGAGGGAGTGACCTTGATTAAATCTCCGAACATCATGCTGACCGTGTGATACATCGTCTTTATTTCTTCCCAGCGCTCCAATAGGCCAAGGGCTGCAGACTGCTGCTTCAGGTTGGTGTACTGGCCGCCGGGCATTTCATGGATGTAAACTTCCGGGTTGGGAAAAAGTTCTGTCTGGTCGGCCGCCTTGTAATAGGGGCGGACGGTCTCCCAGTAGCGTGAAAGCTCGTTCATGGCATTGATGTCTAACTTTGGTTGGCGCTCGTTGCCCGTAAGCGCATAGTACAGACTGTTGCCGCTTGGCTGCGACGTGCCGCAGGACATAGAGGAGAGGGCCACGTCGACGATATCCACTCCGGCCTCGATGGCTTTGCCGCAGGTATAAATCGCATTGCCCGAGCCTTCGTGAGTATGCAGGTGAAGGGGCAAGCCAACGGCGTCCTTCAGTGCTGAGACCAACCTGTAAGCCGCTTCCGGCTTTAAAAGGCCGGCCATGTCCTTGATGGCGATGATGTTGGCGCCGGCCTTTTGCAATTCGCGCGCCATACTGACGTAATAGTTCAAATCATACTTGTCGCGGCGGGGATCGAGGATGTCGCCGGTATAGCAAAGAGCGGCTTCGGCAACCTTGCCGCAGTCACGTACGGTATCGATGGAAAGAAGCATGTTATCGAGGCTGTTGAGGCTGTCAAAGATGCGGAAGACATCAATGCCGCTTTTTGCGGCCAAATGGATGAATTCCTTGACGACATTGTCCGGATAACCGGTGTAGCCGACAGCGTTCGAGCCGCGCAGGAGCATTTGCAGGAGGATGTTGGGAACCCTTTCGCGAAAAAGCCGGAGGCGCTCCCACGGGCTTTCATAAAGAAAGCGGTAGGCAACGTCAAAGGTTGCTCCTCCCCAGCATTCGAAAGAGAACAGATTCGGGAGTTTAGCTGCCGTCGGCTCAATCACCCGCAGCATGTCGGCAGTTCTTAAGCGTGTGGCAAACAGGGACTGGTGGGCATCGCGGAATGTCGTGTCCGTGAAAAGCACTTCCCTTTGCTCCTGCAGCCATTTGGAAAGGCCTTCTGGGCCCTGCTCGTCAAGAATCTGTTTCGTGCCCCGGGGCATTTCCCCCCTGACATAGGCGGGCAGCTGCAGCGGCTGATACTCGGGCTTTGCCTGCATACCGGCGTTTGCGTAACCGTTAACTGTCGTTTCTGCGATGTAGGATAGCAGTTTTGTTCCGCGGTCGAGCGGTTTTTGGAAGATGAAGAGTTCTGAATTTTCGTCTACAAAGTTGGTGTCGTAGCTGCCGTTCAAAAAATTCGGGTGCGTCAGCACGTTTTCCAAAAACTGTATGTTTGTTTTGACGCCGCGGATACGGAATTCCTTCAGGCAGCGCAGCATTTTCGAGATTACGGTCTTGTGTGTCAGCCCCCAGGTAGTTGCTTTGACCAAAAGCGAATCATAATAAGGGGTTATGACCGAGCCTGTAAAGGCATTGCCGCCGTCAAGACGGATGCCGAACCCTCCGCCTGAGCGGTAGGCGATCAGTTTGCCCGTGTCAGGCATGAAGTTGTTAGTCGGGTCCTCCGTGGTGATGCGGCATTGGATGGAATGGCCGTGGCAGTGAATTTCATCCTGCCTGGGGATGCCGATTTCTTCGTCATGCAGACTATAGCCCTCGGCAATCTTGATTTGCGCCTGCACGATGTCGATGCCGGTAATCATTTCCGTCACCGTGTGTTCGACCTGAATGCGGGGATTGACTTCTATAAAATAGAACTTATTGTCGGGTGTAGCGAGAAATTCCACGGTACCGGCGCTGGTATAGCCCACGTTATTCATTAATTTGACCGCGGCGTCGCAGATTTCCTTGCGAAAAGCGGCTGAGAGAGAAAAAGCCGGGGCAATCTCGACCAGTTTCTGATGGCGCCGCTGAATGCTGCAGTCCCTTTCGTACAAGTGGACGATGTTGCCGTGGCTGTCGCCAAGAATCTGGACCTCGATGTGCTTGGGATTCTGCAGGTACTTCTCCAGATAAATCTCGTCGCTGCCGAAGGCTTTCAGTGCTTCGGACTTGGCGCGGTTAAACGCGTCCTCAACCTCGCTGACGCTGTTGACCATGCGCATGCCGCGGCCGCCGCCTCCATTTACGGCTTTGATAATGATGGGAAGGCCGTGCTCTTCGATGAACTGCCTCACCTCAGTCAGGCTGCCGACAGGGCCGTCGCTTCCCGGAATCATCGGCAGCCCGGCCAGGCCGGCCTGGCGGCGGGCGTTGATCTTGTCGCCGAACATCACCAAGTGCTGCAATTCCGGGCCGATGAAAATGAGGTTTTCCTCCAGGCAGCGTTTTGCCAGTTCGCTGTTTTCGGACAGGAAGCCGTAGCCCGGATGGATGGCATCCACTTCGTGCTCACGGGCGATACGCATAATGTCTTCGATATCAAGATATGCCTCTACGGGCCCCCTGCCGGCTCCGACAAGGTAGGCCTCGTCCGATTTGTTGCGATGCAGGGAAAGCATGTCCTCCTTTGAATAAATCGCCACCGTGCGTATGCCAAGTTCGTTGCAGGCACGGAAGATGCGGATTGCGATCTCGCCGCGGTTGGCAACCAAAACTGTTTTGATTTTGCTCATGGTACTTCCTCCTCTGGACTGACTTAGTACATTTTATATAATCGGCAATTGTTTTACAAGGGTAGAACAATAAGTATACAAAATTCATAAAAGCTAAAAAAAACGATATAAGTGTAAACATGAGGATGAGGTGGCGAAAAATAAAAAAGTCGGTCTGCTGATTGCGGCAGACCGACAGGTGATTATGAAACTAAAAGGCCTTCAGGCCCAGGGCAATCATGGCGAGTCCGCCCGCGAGGCTCGAAAACAAGTAGATTAGGCCGCTAAGGGGTTGGTTGAGCAAAAGCTCAAAGCTCTCAAGGCCGAAGGTGGAAAAAGTTGAAAACCCGCCCAAGAAGCCGGTTATTGCCAGCAGCTTCCAATATATCGGCATTTCCGGATGGCGAAGGCAGAAGGAAACGGTAACGCCCAGCAGGAGGCAGGCCAGGAGGTTGATGGCCAATGTTCCGTAGGGAAAGGCAGTGCCAAGTTTCTCGTGGAGCAGCACGCTGAGAAAATAGCGGCAGAGGGCTCCCGCTGCTCCGCCAAGCGCAATGGCTCCCGCGTTTAGCCAGATCATAATTTCTGCACCTTTGCCTTAATTCTGTCAAAGGTTTCCTGGGTGATTACATGCTCAATGCGGCAGGCATCCCTGGCGGCCGTTTCGTGGTCCACCCCCAGGAATTTTTCCAGAAAATCAGTAATGACGAGGTGCCTTTCCAGCACGCTCCGGGCCTTGGCCAGGCCTCGCTCCGTGAGGACGATGTTGCCGTCGGGCTCCATGATTATATAGTTTTCGCGTCTCAGTATTGACATGGCGCGGCTGATGCTGGCTTTGGAAAAGTTCAGGGCACCGGCCACGTCAATGGAACGCACGCTGCCTTTTTGCTTTTGCAGCATCAGAATAGTTTCCAGATAATTTTCGCCCGATTCTTGAATTATCATGCCCGTTCCTCCGTTTAGCAAGTAAAATAGCTTTGACGCCTTTAATTTTATCATCTAAGCGGTAATAGTTCAAGAAAAGGCCTGCCGGTCAATGCCGAGAGGCTGAAAGCGTGCCTGCGGCCAGGACTTTTTTGAGTGCAGCAGCGATGAGCCCCGCCGACAACGCGGTATAAAGCATGCCGGGAGCGGCCGCTGCGACAAGCGGCAGGGCGGCTTTGCCGACAACAGACGCGAGGCTGAGCCTGGCAAGCAAAGAGGCAATAGGGCCCGAAGCAAGGTAAAAGAAGCGGCTGCTGCCAAAGAAATAATAAATAACGGCGACGACGATACGGAAAATCATGGCGATGAGAACGTTGAAAACGTTCTGAGTCCCTAACAACAATCCGACTGCACTCGAAAGGATGCCGGCCGCCAGATATTTCCGGATGCCGAAAACTCCGCACACGGCAACGGCGAGAGGCGCCGAAAGCTGAAACTCTGTTCCCGGCAGCAGTCCCGGGAGCTTAAAGGCTCCGCTGATTGTAATGAAAGCCGCAAGCAAGGCGGTTTCAGCAAGCAATTGGATTTTTTTGCGGTACAATTTGTCGATACCTCCCAGGCAAGGTTCATAAAAAAGGCTTACGACTGCATTTTAATGTTTTTTCGCATTAATGTCAACCATAAATAATAATAGGTTAACGAAAAGGCGCGGTGATTGCGCAAAATAATAATAATGAAAATTCTTTTCGGAAAGCCGGTGCCCGTGCTAAAATACAAAAGATGGAAAGAGGGGAAATAATGCTGCCTTTTATAAAGGAAACCGAAACCGCCTGGGATAGGCTTAAGAACACTAAAAAGCCCATAGTTCTGTACGGAATGGGCAACGGGGCCGACAAAATCCTCGACTGGTGCGAGGACAACGCCTTAGCAGTTGCCGCAATTTTTGCCAGTGACGATTTCGTGCGAGGGCAAAGCTTTCGCGGTTACAAGGTTTGCCGATATGCTGATATAGCTGCGCGCTATGAAGACTTCCTGATAGTTATCGCCTTTGCCAGCGAGTCGCCTCATGTTCTTGACAACTTTTATCAGCTGGCGCCAAGACACGAGACGCTTGCGCCCCATCTGCCGCTTTTTGCGGGTGACGAGACAGTGAGTTTTGCCTGGCTCGAACAATACGGCTCCGAATTGAAGGAAGTTTATGACAGGCTGGCCGATGACAAGTCGCGCGAGGTCTTTGCCGCCGTCCTGAACTACAAGCTCTGCGGCCGCATTGAATACCTGAAAGCCGTCGAAACGTCGCGGCGGGAAGACTGCAGAGAGCTTTTCCCTTTTGGAAGTGACGAAGTCCACGTAGATCTCGGTGCCTACGACGGCGATACCATCAAGGAGTTTTTGGATTACACCGGCGGCTGCTATCGGCAAATTTTCGCCTTCGAGCCGGATGTCAGGAATTTCAGGAAACTGCAAAATTATGTCACGGCTGCCGGCCTCGAGAGAATTGTTGCGCTCAACAAAGGAGCCTGGTCGGAAGAAGCGGTGCTGGGGTTTTCCGCAGGCGGCGGCAGGCAGTCGGCTCTTGGCGGCTCAGGTAACGAAACCGAGGTTTGTACCGTAGACGGTGTTGTCGGAGGGGAAAGGACTTCCTATATAAAGTTCGACGTAGAAGGCGCGGAATTCGAGGCTCTGCTTGGGGCCGGAGAGACAATCAGGCGATGGCACCCCAAACTTTTCCTTGCGACCTATCACAGGGACAATGACCTGTGGCGGCTGCCTTTGCTGCTTTGGTCTATTGAACCAAGCTACGAGCTTTATCTGCGCAAGCATCCCTATGTGCCTGCCTGGGAGTTGAACTACCTCGCGGTGGCGAGGCCGCAGCCCAAGGGACAATAAAAGTCCATACCGGATGTCGAAAGTCCCTTTGTGTTCTGGTAGAAGAAAGTTTTTTCAGGGCGGTCGCTTTTCAAAAAAAATTGCGAAAAACAGCCAAAATATGTAAAACATTTTTCACTTGTAAGCAGGATTTTGGACAGTTTAGGCGAAATTTAATATGCAGAATGCAAAAAAACACAAGGGAGTGGTTGTTTGTGAAAAAGGCAAAATGGTTAGTTGCTGCCGCAACGGTGCTTGCAATGGCAGTAGCCGTTGGCTGTGGCGGCGACAAAAAGGCTGCTGATACTACGAAGACTGTCAGCAAGGCCAAAGGCGAGGTTATGGTTTACACCTCTATTTATCCTGACATTATCGATAATATCTGCAAACCAAACATCAGCAAGGCTTTCCCCGAAATGAAGGTTTCCTGGTTCCAGGGCGGCACCGAAAAGGTTGTCACCAAGATTACCGGTGAGATCAAAGCCGACAAGGTGGGTGCAGACCTTCTGATGGTTGCCGATCCGTCCTACTATCTCAAGCTGCAGGATGAAAAACGCCTGATGAACTATGTTTCCCCCAATCTTAAAGACGTTGTCAGCGCTAAAGACAAAGACGGCGCCTGGGCGGCTGTCCGCATCAGCAACATGATTATCGCCTACAATACCGATAAGCTTAAAGCAGAAGAAGCTCCCAAGTCCTGGCAGGACCTGACCGATCCGAAATGGAAGGGCAAGATTGCAATGCCGAGCCCTCTGCTTTCCGGAACTGCATATGTTGCGGTTGGAGCGCTTGCCGACAAATACGGCTGGGAATACTTTGACAAGCTGAAAGCTAACGGCATCCGTGTTGAACAAGGCAACTCCGCTATTCAGAACAAGCTTCTGACCGGTGAGTACGCAGCTGCCATGATTCTTGAGGAAAACATCCTGAAGCTCGCTGCCACGAAAAAAGAACCGCTCAAAGTTATCTATCCGAGCGACGGCGTTATCGTAATTCCGAGCCCGATTGCGATCATGAGCACCACGAAGAACGCTGACGGTTCGAAAGCCGTTATGGACTGGTGGCTGTCGAAAGAAGGACAACAAGCGGTAGTAAAAGGTTGGATGCACTCCGTACGCGGCGATGTTGAACCGCCTACAGGCGCTCCGGCACTCAAAACCTTTATCGAAAAGTCTGTTAAAGTCGACTGGAAGAAGCTTGCTAATGAAAATGCCAAGATTAAAGAAGAATTCCGCGTCAGGGTGATGGAATAGTTTCTTAATTCTGCAGTATCAGTTTGTGAAAACCAGGGACCGTTTATGGCGGTCCCTGTTTTCCGATTTTATCGGCTTAGAAAAATCTTGTTTTGCACCGTTGCCGCAGGCTTCGGGGAAAGGAGCTCCAGTGAGCTTGTTTTCAAGGCTTAACAGCAAAGTGCTGGTTATTTCCATATCGGTCCTGCTGTTGGTTTACTTCGTTATATTCCCAATGGGAATCCTGATTTTTGACAGCTTATATTTCAATGACCATTTTAATTTCAGCAATTATAAAGATGTTTACAGCACCATGGTTAACTGGAGGGCCCTGACCAATACGGTCGAGCTTTCGTTAATGGTTATGGCTGCCAGCGTCATTGTGACCTTTCCGCTGGCCTGGCTTGTCGGCAGAACCAATCTGCCCGGCAAAAAAACCTACAGGACCTTGCTGGTAGCGAGCTACATGATACCTCCGTACGTCGGAGCAATAGCCTGGGTGCAGCTTTTAAACCCGAGCGTCGGCTACTTGAACCAGATTTTCAAATGGCTGTTCAATCTTCAGCAGGCACCTTTTGATATTTATACCTTTGGCGGTTTGGCCTGGGTCTTGACTCTTTTCTATTCTCCCTTTGCCTTTATAACGATTTCCCGTGCAATGGAAAAAATGGATCCGACATTGGAAGAGGCTGCAAGGGTTTCGGGGGCTTCGCCGCTGAAAACGCTGATTGACATAACTCTTCCCCTGATGGCGCCGAGCATCTTAGCCGGCGGCCTGCTGGTCTTCATTGCGGCAGGCTCCTGCTTCGGCATCCCCGCCATCGTCGGTATGCCTGGAAATATTGAAGTAATGACGACCCGTATCGTAACCTATATTTATATGGGTGACGAGCAGGGTATTCGTGACGCGACAGCTCTTGCGACTTCGCTGATGCTGCTTGCCAATTCGCTGCTGTTCTTTATGACCTGGATGCTTGGGCGCAAAGACTACACTACTATCAGCGGCAAAAGCACGCGCCCGAACATGGTAGAGCTGGGCAAATGGAAGTGGCCGGCCTTTATCGGCGTAGGCATTTATTCCATGGTTGCCGTTGTGATTCCGCTGTTCTCAATTCTGCTTACCTCCCTGCTGAAAAGCATGTCGAAGCCAATCGGCCTTGACAATATCAGCCTGGAAAGCTGGCTGCCCGTCATTACGAGCTCCCAGTATATGGAAAGCATCTGGAACTCGGTACTCTACGCGGTAATCGCCGCTACCATCGGTACGATACTTTCCGTCTTTGTAGCTTATCTTTCCGTAAAAACAAGGGTCAAGGGCAGGTCGCTGCCGGATCTTCTGACCATTATCGGCGGTTCCACGCCGAGCATCGTTATTGCCTTAGCCCTCGTAATCACCTTCTCCGGCAATTTCGGACTAAACCTTTATTCGACCATGTGGATCCTGATTGTGAGTTATCTTGTCAAGTACATGACGATGTCGGTCAGGACGATTGCGGCTTCACTGAGCCAGGTCCATATTTCCCTTGAGGAGGCGGCGCTGAACTCCGGCGCAAGTTGGCTCAGAACCTGCAAGGACATCATCCTGCCGTTGATTGCGCCTTCCGTTATCGCGGGCTGGTTTTTGATCTTCATGCCTTCATTCTACGAGTTGACAATGTCACTGCTTTTGTACAGCGGTGATACGAAAACAATCGGCGTGCTGCTTTATGAATTGCAAACCTACGCCGATACGCAGAATGCCTCGGTCTTGTCGGTTATAATCCTGAGCATCGTTTTGCTTGGCAACATTATCTTGAACAAAATCAGTAAGGGTAATGTCGGAATTTAATTAAGGAGTGGGAAAATTGGCACAAGTACGCATAGAACATGTTTTTAAAAGATTCGGCTCGGTTACGGCTGTCAATGACTTCAACCTCGTTGTTGAAGACGGCGAATTCGTTTCCATCCTCGGCCCTTCCGGCTGCGGCAAGACGACAACGCTCAGAATGATTGCCGGTTTTGAACGGGCAACCGAGGGCGAAATTTATATCGGTGACAAGTGCGTGAGCTCGTCTCGGAAAAACACCTTTTTGCCGCCGGAAAAAAGGGACATCGGAATGGTTTTTCAGTCCTATGCCGTTTGGCCCCATATGACGGTGCTTGATAATGTGGGTTATCCTTTGAAGATTCAAAAGGTGCCAAAGGAAGAGCGCGTAAAACGCGTAAAAGAAATGCTGGGCCTTGTTCACCTTGAAGAGTATGCTGAAAGGTATCCGCACCAGCTTTCGGGCGGACAGCAGCAGCGCGTAGCACTCGCAAGAGCGCTTGTGGCGAGACCGGGACTGCTTTTGCTGGACGAACCTCTGTCGAATCTCGATGCCAAGCTGCGCGAGAGCATGCGTTTTGAGATTCTGGCCCTGCAGAAAGAACTTGGCATTACGGTAGTTTATGTAACCCATGACCAGGCGGAAGCGATGGCGATGAGCAACCGCGTTGTGGTTATGAGTAAAGGTCTGGTGCAGCAAATCGGTGAGCCGCACGATATTTATTCCAACCCGGCCAATAAGATGGTTGCCGACTTCATCGGTCTTGTAAACTTCCTGCCGGGCGAGGTGGCAGACGGCAGAATCCGTATTGCCGGCATGGCGACTTCCTTCCCGAACACGTCCAATCTGACGGGCGAAGTCACAATAGCCGTTCGGCCCGAGAACATTACGCTTTCGAAGGATAACGGCACAATGCCGGGCATGTTGACCCACCGTTTTTATCTTGGCGACTCGGTCGACTACCGGGTTCAGGTGGGAGAGGAATTGGTTCGTGTAATCGTGAAGGGTGCCGACCTCAAGCAATTCAAGGACGGCGAGAAAGTTTTTCTTGACTTCGAAAAGATTCTGGTGTTTGACAAGGAATAGCGTTTACATGGTACTTCATCCGGCTGCCTCGGTTGCAGCCGGATTTTTTATCTGCTCAGCTTGCCAGTGATTTTAGGCCTGCGCGTTTATCGGTGTGCTATAATAGAAGGAAAAACAAAGTGGGAAGAAACAATGACGAGAAAATTTCTGATTTTGTCGGTTGCCTTTGTGATTGCTTCCGTACTTGGCGGCTGCAACTTTATTAATATGGCGGAAGAGGTCAGTGTGCTAAGAGTTTACAGCCAGCTGCCGCCAGAAATTACGCATAGCCTCGCAAGTGATTTTGAGAAGGCAAGCAAGGGAAAAGTAAAGATAGAACTTGTGGGCGGAACCCACAAGCAGACCGGAGAAAAAAACGTTTCCCGGGCGTCGGGTGATTTTGACGTGTGGCTCGGTGGCACGGCGGAGGACTATTTTCTGGCCGACACCAAAAAGCAGCTTCAACCTTATCAAACAAAGAATTTCCAAAATAAGGAGCCGGCACTGCGCGACAAGCATGGTGCCTGGACAGGTCTTTTTTCCACCAACCTCGTTTTTGTTGCCAACCGCAATGCTTTGATTGAAGCGGGCCTGAGGGTGCCTTCCTCCTGGCAGGACCTTTTGCAGGAGAATTTCAAGGATGGCATTGTCTTTTCCGAACCGGGCCTGCGACAGGGCGGCTTTCGGTTTTTGACAACACTGTGGCAGCTCTTTGGCGAAAACATGACCGACGATTATCTGCAAAAATTAAAAACCTTGTCACCGGCCTACACAGAAAGTGACGCGGCAGCGATCGAAGCGGTCCGTACAGGCAAAAAGGCTGTAACAGTAGTGCCGCTTGATCTTGCCATGACGGCGGCCATAAGCAACAACATCCTCGTTATCGGAGTTCCGGAAGAAGGAACGGCTCGCATCGTTATTGGCGCGGCCATTATGAATACAACTAAGAGCGAGGCTTTGGCGCGTAATTTTATGGATTTTCTCGATTCCGAAAGAGTCAGGATAATACTCGACAACTCCGACTATTATGTCTGGCCGCTGGCTGAACCGCCGCAAAAATATACCTGGGGCAGAGCCTACAGCGATGTTTTTCTGGTTAACGAAGACTTGCGCTGGAGCGTTCTTAACAGCGAAGAAATAGCTGACAAACTCAGGCCGCTGAAATAAAGTGCGAATTTATTGCGGCAGAGACGAAGTTAAATTAAAAAGGGGGTAAAACAATGAATTGTGCTTTTTGTGCCCATAGCAAGTGCTATACAATCGGTCAAAATTGTACGAATCTGAAAGAGGAGGAAGTTTGCGCTTCCTACACCGAGGAGGAAAGGCAGCTGATGCAGGCTGCGTCGGTGACGGAAAGCCGAAACTACATGCAAATGACGCGTATCGAGGAAAGCGCGTATTTCGCGAAGGAAATGGGCGTTAAAAAAATAGGTATCGCGTTCTGCATAGGGTTAAAGTCTGAGGCGCGCCTTGTGGCGGATTATTTTAAAAAGCAGGGGTTTGCTGTTGATTCCGTTTGCTGCAAGGTTTGTTCCGTGGACAAAGACTTGCTGGCATTGGAAAAGATTAAAAAAGAAGGCAGCGAGGCGATGTGCAACCCGAAAACGCAGGCCAGGCTGCTGAATGAGGCGCATACTGAGCTTAATTTCATTGTGGGACTATGCGTCGGTCATGACATGGTTTTTACCAAGAACTCCGAGGCTCCCGTTTCCAGCATTATCACCAAGGACAGGGTTCTGTCGCACAACCCTGCCGGAGCGCTTTATTCCCGCTACTGGAAAAGAAAGCTCGGTATTTTGGAAGAAGGCAAAGTATGACAAGCTGTGACAATTTTTCGGATTAATGGCAGGAAAAGAAGGATTTTGGTATTTTTTGTCGAAAGACAGTATTCATGTTTTATCATTTTGAAGGATTGTAGAATGGGAGGACGGAAGAAATGACAAATAGGAAATTGAAGGGTATGGCCCTTGGCCTGACGCTGGTGCTGTCACTAGGAATGCTGGCTGGCTGCGGCGGCGAGAAAAAAGCAGAGCAGAAAAAGACGGTTAAGGTAGGAATAGTGCAGTTGGTGGAACATGCGGCTCTCGATGCTGCCAACAAGGGGTTTGTGGACGGCATGGCGGCAAACGGCTTTAAAGAAAAGGAAAACGTGACTTATGACAGGCAAAACGCCCAGGCGGACCAGTCCAACCTGCAGAATATAGCACAAAGGTTTGTCAGCAATAAGGTAGACCTGATCTGCGCGATTGCGACTCCGTCAGCGCAAACGATGGCGAACGCGACCAAGGATATTCCGATCGTCGGAACCGCGATCACTGACTACGAGGCAGCGAAGCTTGTCGCAAGCAACAAGGAGCCCAAAGGCAACGTTACCGGAACAACTGACATGAACCCGATCAAGGAACAGGCTGAGCTGATGCTTAAAATTGTTCCCCAGGCTAAAACCGTGGGAGCGATCTATTCTTCGAGCGAAGTCAATTCACAGATACAGATTAAAATATTGAAGGAAGTACTTGCAGCAAAGAATATCAAGGTCGTTGAGGCTACCGTTTCCACTGTCAACGACATCCAGCAGGCCGCACAGAGCCTGGTCGGCAAGGTCGATGCTGTCTATGCCCCCACCGACAACGTCATTGCCTCGGCAATGCCTACGCTGATTGGCATTACCAACGAGGCCAAAATCCCTGTCTTCTGCGGCGAAAGCGGCATGCTTAAGGCGGGCGGCATAGCAACTGTCGGCATAGATTATTACAAGTTGGGCGTACAAACCGGCGCCATGGCGGCACGCATTCTTTCGGGCAAAGCCAAGCCGGCAGCCATGCCTATAGAATCACAGAAAGAGATGCAGACGGTAGTTAACGAAGAAGCGGCTAAGAAGCTCGGAATCGTTATTCCTGCAGATGTTATTAAAGCCGCAAAGGGATCCAAATAGACATGTTCGATTTATTCCTCCCCACGTTATCCCAGGGTTTGCTTTGGGCACTGATGGCCTTGGGCGTATATCTGACATACAGGGTTCTCGACATTGCGGATCTGACGGTCGAAGGAAGCTTCCCGCTCGGAGCGGCGGTGGCGGCTTCACTGCTGGTTGAGGGCTTTTCTCCTCTGACCGCGATTTTGACAGCAGCGGTCGCCGGCGGGCTGGCTGGCGTCATTACGGGCATTTTGCATACCAAGCTCAAGATTCCCGCACTGCTTGCAGGTATTCTGACCATGATCGCCCTTTATTCCGTTAACCTCAGGGTCATGGGCAAGGCGAATCTTTCCCTGCTGCGCATAGATACGGTTTTCTCGTTTATCAGGGAGTTCGGTCTGAACAACGCCCAATCCGTGTTTGTCATCGGTCTTGTCAGCACCTTCCTGTTCGGTGCTTTGATGTACTGGTTCTTCGGTACGGAGATAGGTGCCGCGATACGCGCCACCGGCTATAACCAGCAAATGATCAGGGCGCAGGGCATTGACACCAACGGCACCATCATTATCGGTTTGTTAATCAGTAACGCGCTGGTTGCCGTTTCCGGCGCACTCATTGCGCAAAGTAACGGTTTTGCCGATGTCGGCATGGGAACAGGCACCATCGTTATCGGCCTCGCTTCCGTCATTATCGGAGAAGTGCTGTTTGGCACCAGAAGCTTTAGAAATTGTCTGATTTCTGTCGTTTTAGGATCGATCGTCTATCGCTTCGTCATAGCTTTGGTGCTGCAGCTCGGCATGCCGCCTAACGACCTCAAACTTTTCACCTCCGTTCTGGTTGCGTTTGCCTTGTCGATGCCGCTTTTCAAGAAGAATATCGACGGACGAAGGGCGGTGAAATAATGTTATTAGTGGAAAATATTTCCAAAACCTTTCATCCCGGGACCATCAACGAGAAAAAAGCGTTGCAGGATTTGACTCTTCATCTGAAGTCAGGCGACTTTGTCACCGTCATCGGCGGCAACGGGGCAGGCAAATCTACGCTGATGAATTCGATTGCCGGAGTCTTCTCAGTGGACAAGGGCAGAATCGTCATCGATGGCGACGATATAACGAAGCAGCCCGAACACAAAAGGGCAAAATATATCGGCCGCGTTTTCCAGGATCCGATGATGGGAACGGCCGCCGGCATGATGATTGAAGAAAACCTTGCAATAGCTTCAAGAAGGGGTAGGATGCCTACTTTTGCCTGGAGTTCGAAGGAAGAAGACCGGGAACATTTTCGCTTGTTATTGCAGGAGCTTGACCTCGGACTTGAGGACCGCCTGTCAGACAAAGTGGGACTTCTTTCAGGAGGACAAAGGCAGGCCCTCACGCTTTTAATGGCAACGCTTAATCAGCCCAAGCTTCTGCTCTTGGACGAGCATACGGCGGCGCTTGATCCGAAGACGGCCGAGAAGGTATTGGGGCTTACACAGAACATTATCCGTCGCTATCATCTGACAACATTGATGATTACGCATAACATGCGAGACGCCCTGCGTTTCGGCAATCGGCTGATTATGATGCATGACGGCCGGATCATCATCGACCTCGAAGGCAGGGAGAAGGAAAATCTTACCATTCCCGACCTCCTGTCCATGTTTGAAAAAGCGAGCGGCAATGTTCTTGACAATGACAGAATGCTTTTAGGCTAAAAATTAATAGAGGCCAAATAGATTCATTCTATTTTGCCTCTATTTTTGTTTTTTATTTGACCAAGCCGTAGGTCCAGTTGTTCACGCCGCCCATATCGGCAACTTTTGAGTAGCCCATGGCCAGCAAATCCTTGGCGGCAATTTCGCTACGCCTGCCGCTGCGGCAGTAAACGATGACAGTTGCCTTCTTGTCGGGCAGCAGGGCTGATGCCTTGGCGCCAACTTCGTCATAGGGAAGCAGAATGCTGTTCGGAACGTGGCCGGAGTCATATTCCTCCCTGGTTCTTACATCGAGAATGATTAGTTTTTCACCTTTGTCAAGGCGCTCCTTCACTGCGGAGGCTGCGATTTTTTGGTAGGTTCCTTCCTGGATTTCGGTATTTGCGGTTGGCCCGGCGCTGCAGCCGGCGGCGAAGACAAGGACGGCAGCAAGGGCGGCAAGCACAAGAAACAGCTTCATGTTGTCAAACAAAATTAACACCTCGTTTCAGCAGGTTGAATTGAAACTTCAGGGGGAAAAGCTAATTTCTACGGCCGGAGATAAACAGGCCGGAAAAAATGAAAAGCGTTCCGACGAAGGCGATCCAGGTAATTTTCTCGTCGAGGATCAGGGCGGAGGTAATCAAGGTGACGACGGGGGTGATGTAGATGTACATGCTTGTCTTGACAGGTCCTAAAATCTTGATCGCCCAGCTCCAGGTTCCGAAGCAGAGCGCCGAGGCACCTACGCCAAGATAGAGCAGGTTGAAGAGGTTTGCATGGTCATCAAGGCGGTAAAGACCCCACTCAAAATCCATAAAGAACAGCGCCGGCAGCATCAGGATAAGACCGTACGCGAAGATGTTGCGTGTGCAAAGGACAGTGTCGTAATGAAAGGAACTGATCTTGCGCAGCAGAACGGAATACATCGCCCAGACAATTCCCGCCAGAAAGGCCAGCAGATCGCCAATCGGATTAAGTTTTAAAATCACGCTGCCGTTAAAAACAATCAGTACAACCCCCAGCAAGGCAGAGAAAAAACCGACGTAGAAATTCGGGCTGAGAGATTCTTCGCCGCAAAGGTATTTTGCTGCCAGGGCCGTCATAAAAGGTACGAAGGCAAGAATGAGGCAGACGTTGGAGGCGTAAGTATAGAGCAGGGCAATG
This sequence comes from Acholeplasmataceae bacterium, assembly GCA_012744295.1. Taxonomy (GTDB): domain Bacteria; phylum Bacillota; class Negativicutes; order Acidaminococcales; family Acidaminococcaceae; genus JAAYIB01. Next base: position 590 of record JAAYIB010000158.1, on the reverse strand, counting down.
TTTTCCAGCAGAAAATAGAGTGTTATGCCGCATAAGCCCGCGGCAGCGAAATATTTTTCCTCAGCCGGACCCTTTGTCACCAGCCGCTTCGGCCGAGCCAGGCAGAGAACCAAAAAGCCGAGGGTGAAACGGAAAAATAGGATTTCCAAGGGTGTAAAGTCAAGAAGCAGTATTTTAGTGGAGATAAAAGTCGTTCCCCAGACAATGACCGTGAAAAAGGCTGCGAAATGGCCCAGGGTAGCTGTACCCATCCGATCTCCTCCTTGAATGTTTATTGTCATTATATTATCGGCTATTTGACGGGAAAAAACAACGGGGAAATTTTACCGCGCCGGGCCGATAGCGTATAATGGATGTGACCGGATTTTAAATAACAAAGGAGAAATGCTAATGCAGAACATGGAAAGGCTGAAAGGCATCAAATGCTTTCTGTTTGATATGGACGGCACAATAAATTTAGGCAATACGCTGATTCCGGGCATGGATGAATTCTTCGTCAAGCTGCGAGCCATGGGGAGAAGATTTTACCTCGTAACAAACAACTCTTCGAAGGACCATGAACACTATGTCGGAAAAATGGCAGCCATGGG
>JAAYIB010000157.1 GCA_012744295.1 Acholeplasmataceae bacterium | reverse complement strand
GCCTACGCCTGTGACGCAGGTTGCGAACGTATCAGTCCCGGAACCTCGCATGATTGTAATACAACCATGGGAAAGAACCTTGCTGAAGGATATCGAAAAGGCAATCATGAAATCTGATTTGGGCTTAAACCCTAATAATGACGGATCGGTTATTCGCCTTAACCTGCCGCAGCTTACGGAAGACCGTCGTAAAGAGCTGGTCAAGGTCGTGCATAAAAAAGCTGAGGACAGCCGGGTTGTAATACGCAACGTCAGGCGTGAGTCAAATGACCTAATCAAAAAAATCGAAAAGGCGAAAGAAATTACCGAAGACGAAGCTAAAAAGGCTATTGAGGAAATGCAGAAAATTACAGATAAGTTCATTAAGGAAATTGATGGGATCATGGTTCATAAGGAAAAAGAAGTAATGGAGGTTTAAAATGAAGGATGTTTCTTGCCCGGACGTTTCAGCCTACAGGCTGCCGGCGGCGATAAAAATCCTGGCGAAACATAACATAGTTTCTAAAATCGTTATAACTAAGCCGCCGAGGCTGAAGCCGGATCAGGAAGTCGGCGTGCCTGTACCATATGTGGTAAAGCAATCTGCAGTTTCAGATAATAGAATCTGTTTGATATGTGTATACAGGTTTCGAAGGGAGGTGGAATCAGCAATGGCATATAAAATTATTGAAGAGGAATGCGTTGGCTGCGGTACCTGTGCCAGCACGTGTCCGGTCGGCGCTATCGTGGAAGACGGTGCGAAATACAAAATCATTGAAGCCGAATGTGTTGAGTGCGGTGCATGCGCATCTGTTTGCCCAGTGGGTGCTATTAAACAACCTGAGTGAGTGAAGGAAATGCGCAACCCCCTGTGTTGTATAAGGGGGTTGCGCCTGTTTTTATAACAATAATGCAGACGGTGGTGTTATGTTATGTTTGATGAAATGCTAAAAACAAGAACTGCATTGGAAAATAATGACTTAACCGTCAGTATCGAAGGGATCGACCCTGAGTGCGTCCCTCAGCACGTGGCCGTTATTATGGATGGAAACGGACGCTGGGCCAAGGAGCGTCATAAGCCGAGAACCTATGGTCATTACGCAGGAGCCGAACGCTTAAAGGAAATAGTAAGGACTGCGGATGGTCTTGGTATTAAAATTTTGAGTGCTTACGCTTTTTCTACGGAAAACTGGAAGAGGCCGATTACCGAAGTAAGTTTTATTATGAAACTGCTTGATATTTACCTGACAAACGAGATTGAAAATTTTAATCAAAACAATGTACGCGTGCGTTTTATGGGCAAAAGAGAAGGCTTACCGGCAAAAGTGCTGGAAAAAATGGACAACGCTCTGGAAAAAACAAAAAGCAATCATGGCATCATTTTGAATTTGGCAATTAATTATGGCGGACAGACCGAGATTCTGCATGCAGTCAAAAAGGTTGCGCTTGATGTCAAAGCCGGTCTGCTGTCAATTGAAGAAATAGATTTTACTGTATTCGAGGCATACCTGGACACAAAGGACTTACCTCCGCCCGATCTTCTCATCAGGACCGGCGGTGATTTCCGGGTAAGCAACTTCATGCTCTGGCAGATTGCTTACTCCGAAATCTGGAATACCGCAGCCTTTTGGCCGGACTTTTCTTCCGAGCTTTTTATCAAGGCTTTGCAGGATTATCAGAAAAGGGATCGTCGAGTTGGCGGGCTTAATAAAAAGATTTAAGTGGGTGTGAAATGTTAAAACGTACTCTTACGGCCGTTGTTGGCATAATTGCGGCATTTTTTCTAATTAGAACCGGCGGGGTTGCTTTTGCGGCTGCAGTAATTTTTTTGGCTCTATCCGGCTGGTATGAGTTTCGCGTCATGATGCTGGGTAAGGGCTACAAGGTGTATTATCTGACGAGTGCGACCACGGTAGCATTTGTAAATATTCTTGCTTTTTGGGGTCATCAGTACCTGCTTTGGCCTGTTACCTCTCTTTCCGTTATAGCAATAATGCTTGAAGGTCTCTATTATCACAAAAGAGGAAACTGGGCCCCTGAAGTCGCACTTTCCTCTTTGGCAGTGCTTTATATCGGGGTCTTGTTTTCTCATTTTATTCTGTTGCGCGAGATTTCAGCCGTTTCCGTTCAAGTTGCCGGCATCGGCAGCATGCCGATAGGCGAAGCGTTTTTATGGCTTGTTCTTTTGGGAACGTGGTCCAGCGATACGTTTGCCTATATTTTTGGCTGTGCTTTCGGCAAGAGACCGTTATGCCAGGCAGTCAGCCCCAAAAAAAGCATAGAAGGCGCGGCTGCGGGTTTTATTGGCTGTGTCGCAGTGGTGGTGGCAATAGGCGTTTTCAGTCTTGGTCTCGACACTCAGAAAATTTTTCTTCTGGCTGTACTGATTGGATTATTTGCGCCTTTGGGAGATTTAACCGAGTCACTGATGAAACGATCTTTTGGCTTCAAGGATTCAGGCAGCTTTTTCCCGGGACACGGCGGAGTG
>JAAYIB010000017.1 GCA_012744295.1 Acholeplasmataceae bacterium | reverse complement strand
TTCCTTTATGTAGTCCTTGACTTCAATCTCTTTTGTTTTGCCTCGTCCCTGGGGAACAGGCTTCTTAAACGGGACGGACTCGACCGCGTTGAAGGCAGCGATTGCTTCCTCCCAGTCACAGGGCGCGCAGGGCACAACTATTTTGTAATCTGCTCCGCCGGCCTGAGCCATCAGTTTGGCTGTTTTTGCGGGAACGATGTCGGCCGCGAGGATCCTGATGCCGACAGGCAGACTCGCTGTCAGCTGCCTGACCGTCTCGTCAAGGTTAACCGGCTCCGAAAGTTCAATTTCCGCAAATTCCGCGTTGCTCGTAACACCGACGCCCAGCGCCGAGGCGAGGGAAAACTTCAAATGCGGGTTAAAGCCTTCGGAATAAGCCGTAGGCAGCTTGGCCCTTCTGATTGCACGTTCGAGCGTGCGTACGTATTCAAGATGAGAAATGAAGCGAATTCCTGCGTCCTTTGATATCTTAAGCCTTAGTTTCATGAGAGCTCCGTTCTTTCCAGTCTATAATTTCGACATCAAGCTGTTGGCAAACGCCGCAGCCGCTGCAGCTGCCGTGTCGGCAATCCTCCGTCAGTTCCTCGCGCAAGGATTTCCGGTACTCGTTCCACAAGAAAGCCCTGCTGACTGCCGGCTGGATGTGTTCCCACGGGAAAAGCTCCTTTTCTCCGCGGTTGCGGACAGCATAAAAGTCCTTGTCCAACCCGCTTTCCTCTATTGCCTGCAGCCACCTTGCATAGGAAAAATGTTCCGACCAGCCGTCAAACCTGGCGCCGCGCTGCCAGGCAAGCAGCAGGGCTCTCCCGAGCCTTCTGTCCCCCCGGGCGAAAACGCCTTCGATGACACTGGTGACGGCATCATGATATTGATAAACAATGTTCTTCACCTTCAGGGCATCCTTCAACAGCAGCTGTTTGCGCCTGATTTCGTCTATGTCATCCTGGCCCTGCCACTGGAAAGGAGTGTATGGTTTCGGCACAAATGAGGAAACGCTGACCGTCACCTTGGCCCCCCTGTGTCCCCTGACCTCCTGGTACTTGTTCTGTACGGCCTTGGCCAAGGCGGCGATGGCCAGAACGTCTTCGTCCGTTTCGCCCGGCAGTCCGATCATGAAATAAAGCTTGACGGCCGTCCAGCCTTCCTTGAAGGCTGCGCTGACCGCATTCATCAAATCCTCCTCGGTCACGCCCTTGTTAATGACGTTGCGCATCCTCTGGCTGCCGGCTTCCGGCGCAAAGGTCAGACCACTCTTGCGCACGGCCTGAACTTCCTTCGCAAGTTCGACGGAAAAGCTGTCCACACGCAGAGAAGGCAGTGAAACGCTTACCTTTTCTTCTTTAAGTTCTTCAATCAGGTCGTGAATCAAAGGTGCAAGACAGGAGTAGTCCGCCGTGCTCAGCGAAACAAGGGAAATCTCATTGTAGCCTGTATTGTCGACAAGCTCGCGTGCAAGCCGCTTTAGAAGTTCCGGCCGTCTTTCCCTGACAGGTCGGTAGACCATGCCCGCGTGGCAAAAACGACAGCCGCGGGTGCAGCCCCTGAAGACTTCCAGCATAATGCGGTCATGGACGATTTCGCCAAAAGGCACAATCGGGGCGGTCGGATAGGAAACAGTAGCCAGATCCTTAATGACGCGCTTTTCTATTTTGGCCGGCGCAAGTTCGTTTACTGGACAAACCGAGCTGACCGTACCGTCATCGTTGTAGCTGACTGCATAGAACGAAGGTACGTAGATCCCTTTGATGGCAGCGGCTCTGCTCAAAAATTCCCGCCGCCCGCCCGGCTTTCCTTCCTTCTGCCAGAGCTTGCAGGCGTCCATCAGCTCCACCATTACTTCTTCGCCTTCACCGACTATAAAGAAGTCAACAAAGTCCGCCAGCGGTTCCGGATTGTACACGCAGGGCCCGCCCGCTATGACGAACGGTTCGGCCTCGCCCCTTTGTTCCGCAAGCAGGGGAATGCCCCCGAGGTCGAGCATGTTCAGGATGTTGGTATAAGAAAGCTCGTATTGCAGGGTGAAGCCGACAAAAGAAAAATCGCAGAGGCTTCTTCCTGTCTCCTGTGAGCCAAGGCGCAGTCCTTTTGCGCGCATTTGAGCCTCAAGGTCAACCCAGGGCGCATAAACTCTTTCTGCCGCGACGCCGTTTACGCTATTCAGGATATGATAGAGAATCTTGAAACCGAGATAGCTCATGCCTACTTCGTAGACATCGGGAAACGCGAGGGCAATTGTGACCTCGGTTGCTTCTGCCGGCTTAACAATGCTGCCGAATTCGCCGCCCGTATAACGAGCAGGCTTTTGCACGCGGCTCAGTATGTCAATAGGTAGTAGTTCTTTCATTTTTTCTCCTTAGTCAAAGGTCAGCTTCTGCTGACGCATATTTATATTCAAGAGCAGACCGACGAGCAGCATGTTAGTAGTCAAAGAGCTTGCTCCGTAACTCATAAAAGGCAGCGGAACACCTGTAACCGGCATGATGCCCGCTGTCATGCCGACATTGACAAGTACGTGAAACACGAACATTGACACGATGCCCGTGGCGAGCAATGTTCCGAAGTCATCGGTGGCGTTCATCGCTATGTTCAGGCCGCGGTAAATAATCAAAAGATAAAGCAGCAGGATCACCGTAGTGCCAATAAATCCGAATTCCTCACCGGCGACGGCAAAAATAAAGTCCGTATGGTTTTCAGGCAGAAAGTCCAGTTGGCTCTGAGTGCCTCCGAACAACCCCTTGCCACTAACAAGTCCCGAGCCTATAGCAATCATGGATTGGATTACATGGTAGCCTGCGCCGTGCGGTTCCAGCCCCGGATCGAGAAAAACCTTCAGCCGCATTTTTTGATAATCATGCAGCACCGTCCATAAAAGCGGCGCCGACACAAGCCCTAAACCAAAAAGCCTGACGAAATACTTTCTGCGAAAACCGCAGAGAATCATCATGCCGAACAAAATGGCGACAAAAACTAAAGACGTGCCGAGGTCGGGCTGCTTCATTACCAGAAGAAACGGAAGAAATACATACGCAAACACGGGCAGCCAGCTCCAAAACGAGTCGAGAACGTCAACCCTCTTGTTTATGAAGGCCGACAAGCCAACAATCATGATAATCTTGGAAAACTCGCTCGGCTGCAGCGTGATCGGGCCGATCTGAATCCAGCGCTGGGCACCTAAAGCCGTATGGCCGACAAACATGACGGCGAGCAGTATGATCAGATTGAAAATATAGAGTTTTTTCGACATGTCCTCAAGCAGCCGGTAGTCAAACCGCAGCGTAAGGAGGACCAGTGCCATATTTAAAATCGCAAAGAAGCTCTGTCTTTGCACGTACCAGTAACGGTCATCGGAGACGACGTTGATATGCGTTGCGCTTCCGATCAAGGTTATGCCGATTGCCGTAAGTGCAAATACGGCAAACAGCAGCACATAGTCGAGCCTCTTAAATATTCTGCCAAATTCCATTTTTTTTACCTTCCAATTACTTTTTCACTGCCGCTGCCGCATTCTTATGAGGATAAACATACTCGAAGATTCTCTGCACGATCGGTGCCGCAGAAACGGAACCGTAACCGCCTTGGTCGACCACGGCAACAATAACGAGTTCCGCCTTGTCTGACGGGGCATAGCCAACAAACATTCCATGGTCCTTGCCGTGTGGATTTTCCGCCGTGCCTGTCTTGCCGGCAACGGGCACTGCCAGTTTGGCAAGCTGGGCTGCAGTGCCGCCTTCCTGTGCGACAGCGGCCAAGGCTTTCTGCAACAATTCAAGGGTTTGGGCGGAAACAGGCAGCGTGCCCATTTTCTCCGGCTTGACTTCGGAAAGCAGCCTGCCATCGTCATTGATGACCTTTGCCACAAGATGCGGACGGTATATTTCGCCCTTATTCGCTACGGCACTGAGCATGACGGCCAGCTGGAGCGGCGTCGCTAAATTGAAACCCTGTCCGATTGCGGCATTAAAAGTGTCGCCCAAGTACCAGTCTTCCTTAAATACCTGCACTTTATACTCGGGGCTTGCGACAATGCCTTCGGTTTCACCATAAAGATCAATCCCGGTAATCCTGCCGAAACCGAATTGGGCCGCGTACTTTTTCAAGACGTCTATGCCTAAGCGGTTGCCCATTTCATAAAAATAGACGTTGTCGGAGGCCGCCAGAGCGCGATGAAAATTAATCCAGCCGAGAGCCTCTCCCGCGGCATTACCCATTGGGATCAGCCAATGCTTGCCTGAGTCGAAAATAAGTTCCTCGGGCGTTACCTTACCTGTTTCAAGGGCGGCCGCCCCCGTCACTATCTTGAAAGTCGAACCTGGGGGATACTCACCCGCGATAGCTTTATTTGCCATCGGGTCAAAGGGGTTTTCGTTAATTGCCTGCCAGTCCCTGGTCGAAATGCCGTTGACAAAAAGATTGGGATTATAGGCGGGCCTGCTGACCAGGGCCCTGATTGCTCCGCTCGTCGGGTCAATCGCAATGACCGCCGCGGCGTTGGCATTGGGCGCAAAACCGCTCGAGCGAAGATAGCGAAGGTGCTCGTCGGTGATTTTCTCCACCTGGCGCTGCAATTGTGCGTCAATCGTTAATACAAGACCGTGACCGGGCGTCGGCGGCAGTTTATCCAACGTCTGGACCGTTCTGCCGGCAACATCAACCTCTTCACGGAAACTGCCGTCCTTGCCGCGCAGCTGTTTGTCGTAGAACCTTTCAAGCCCGGCCTTGCCGACAATGCTGCCAACCTTCAGCTCAGTAAACTGTCCGCCGGTAATCTCCTGCTCGCTGACCTCACCAACGTAGCCAAGGGCATGCACCGCAAGTTCGCTGCCGACATATTTTCGGATGGACTGCAGTTCTAAAAACACGCCCGGAAGCTCTCCATGCTGTTCCTCTAACTTTGTGACCATGGCCGCCGACAAATTGCTTTTCAAACGTACAGGTTCATAGCTGTCTTCATTCTTTTTGATTTTTTCCAGTATTTTTTCCGGCGGTACTTCGATGATAGCCGCCAGCTTTTCGATTACAGCAAGATCCGGTTTTTCATTGGTTTTCAATAAGGAAACGACAAATCCCGGCTCATTCTTGACCAAAGCCTCGCCCTTGGAGTCATAGATGATGCCCCTTGGCGCCAGAATTCTGACGGAGCGGACGCGGTTGCCTTCCGACAGACGATAATAATAATCGCCCTTATATAACTGCAGGTAAGCCATTCGGCCAATCAGCACCGCGAAAACAAGCAGCGACAATATCATTAGCAGTTCGAGCCGATAGGCGTACTTCTTGTTGAGCATCGCGGCGCCTCCCTTCGTTATAAGTGCTTAATACCTCATAAGTGCTTAATACTTCTCACGTTTTTCCAGATAATTGTAAATCTTTCTTAAAACAGGCCACAACAAAAGGCCTGCCAATAAATTGCCAAGCCAGTAACGAAGAGCGTCCGCAAGGTAGCCACCCAGCCAGATCCCCGGCGACTGCGCAATTATAAGCAAAAGGACCAGATGCGCCGTTCGTGCGAAGAGAACCGCCGCTGTCAGAAAGACGAGATAACCTTGAATATTGTCTTTAAAAACCCTTTCCTTGGCCGCGCCGATAACGAAACCGGCAAGGCTTCTCGTAAAAACATGAAAGCCGAAGGTACCCGGAGTTAGGGAATCCTGGATGAGGCCAACGGCCAAACCCCAGAAAGCACCATGTTTTTTGCCCCCGTACATGGCCTGAAAGACCACGAAAAGCAAAAGAAAATCAGGAGCAGAAGCGCTCCCGGGGAAAAAAGCGAACCAAGATGTCTGCAGGGACAGAAGCAAAAGCAGAAAAAGAGACCAGACAAGCATGCCCATTTATCGCTCACCGCCCTGCTTTTTTGTCTCATTGACGCCTGCCGGCACCAAGGACGAAGGATTTTTATAATCAGTAACAACCATCACTTCTTCCAAAAGCAGAAAGTCTACTGTCGGAATGATTCTGGCCTGTTTCAGCAAACCGCCGAAATTCAAACCGACGGAAGCGACTTTGCCAATGATCAGTCCGCCGGGATGATTTCCGCCAAGTCCGGACGTCGCAATAATGTCACCCTCTTCAATATCCGCGTCACGCGCCATGTTGCCCATGACGAGGGGACCGTCGGCTCCCGTCATGCCGCTGACGACGCCTGCCACGCGCGAATTCGCGCGCAGAACTATGCCGCCGACCTTGCAGCGCGGGCTCGTGATCAATTGGACGCGGGCAACACTGTCATGGACTTCTTCGACGATCCCGACCAGCCCCTTTGCATTGACGACGGGCATATTGCTTTTGATGCCGGAGCTTTTG
>JAAYIB010000156.1 GCA_012744295.1 Acholeplasmataceae bacterium | reverse complement strand
CCGGCGTCCATTGTCAAGGCACCCGCAAAAATAACATAAAAAGCTGCCTTAAACCACGTTTTAACACGTTTTAAGGCAGCTTTTGTTGGAGGCGCCACCCGGAATTGAACCGGGGGTAAAGGTTTTGCAGACCTCTGCCTTACCGCTTGGCTATGTCGCCATAAAAGTGGAGCGGAAAACGAGATTCGAACTCGCGACCCCCGCCTTGGCAAGGCGGTGCTCTACCGCTGAGCTACTTCCGCATAACGATGGTGCCTCAGGACAGAATCGAACTGTCGACACACGGATTTTCAGTCCGTTGCTCTACCGACTGAGCTACCGAGGCATATTGGCGACCCGGATCGGACTCGAACCGACGACCTCCGCCGTGACAGGGCGGCATTCTAACCGACTAAACTACCGGGCCTCATAATCGCGTAAGTGTATTATATGGTATAACATCATACCTGTCAAGGTTTTATCACTATTTAATTTTTATTCACGATACGCGTTCGCATCAATCTTCTCCAGCGTTTCCGTGAGGTGCTTTTCCAGTTTTCTCTCTAACTCCTGCAAAGTTTTACAGTCGAAAGACCGTGATGTCTTAAAAATACCTGCTACCTTTAGTTCGGCAAAGATTTCGTCCCGCAAAACATTATACATAACTGCCAGCTGATTTTTTCTCGCAAAATCGCTGTAGTCCAAAAAGATGAAAGAGCCGTTGATGTGTCGGATTGTCTCGCTTGGTTTAATATAAAGTTCGAAGGCGCCAATCTTTTCCGGGAGCTTGTTGCCGTACTCCCAATCAATAATCCCTTTCTCCTTCAGAATAAACAGCGGCCTGTGGCTCGACTTAGACGCCATTTCCGTCAACATTCCGCCAATGTGGCCGACGACCGCATTTGCAAAGACGTCTCTCTGCTTATAGATGAACCTGATGTCGCGATATTCATTCAAACCCATGGTTCTTGAAACAATATAGTCAAAAGTCTCAGCTGAATATATGATGTCAAGCCTTGCTTTTCTCTCTGCATTGACGTAACTGCAAATGTAAAGTATCTGGCCTTTTCGTGCTATATCGACAATTTTTTTGAAGCCTTCCGCCTCTTCAGGCAAAGCTTTGATAAACTGCCACTCCAAGGCCTGTTCAGCGACTTCTTTTAGAGACGGATACCCCACCTGATTTCCTCCTTCAAGCACTATACAGAGCAATGTCATTAAAAGTCCTTTAAAAATTAAGTATAACCTATTGCATGCTATTTTTCCAGTAAAAACCTCGTCGCCTGCAATGCTTCCGGATTTTCACATATAACTTCTTCATAATGACCTGCGCGCCAGCACAAAAAGCCCTTTATTCTTGAGGGTTCCTATTACAAAATCGCCCCTGCCGTCGGCAACGATGAAAATTGCGCGCGCTCAGCCTGCCCAAAAGATAGTCATTCTGCTCCCTGCTCTCCTTAGGCCAAAGAAAAAAGAATCTGCCCGGGCGCTTTGTTGTTGCCGACGCCTGCTGCGGCTTAGTGGGCATCGACCATGAATACGTCCCCTTTCCTGTGCGGCGATTGTCAGCGAATTCCCCTTCATAAAGACCGCCATCCGGCCAGAACAAAGTGCCGGCACCATGCAGACGTCCCGCAAAAAAATCTCCTATGTAGAACGTACCGCAGGTCCACGTCATTTTTCCTCTGCCATGCGGCCTGCTTTCGTAAAAATCCCCTTCATAGCAGGAACCGTCGTTCCAGCAGTACCTTCCCCTGCCGCTTCTTATGCCGTTTTCCGCCTCGCCCTCATACCTGTCTCCGTTTTGATAAACAACGACAATTTTTTGTCCGGCGGACAAGGTTGCGGAATCGCTGCAGGCAGCGAGCGGCGGAAAAAGCATTTGTGCCGCCGACAGAATTAAAGTTAGCACCACCCGGGAGGCTTTCATCAAAGACCTCTCCTTTACGGAAAATCTTTCACATCCCTATCATCATTATAGCAAATAAAACACCATCACCGTTTATATTATTTTAATTTTCTGTTATTAATTCTTTGTTGGAATTTTTGCGTTAACATGAAAAAATGCTTGCACGGAGATCCGCGCAAGCATTGATTTTCTGGCAGGGGCAGAAGGACTTGAACCCTCAACCAACGGTTTTGGAGACCGCTACTCTACCAATTGAGCTATACCCCTATGGAGCGGAAAACGAGATTCGAACTCGCGACCCCCGCCTTGGCAAGGCGGTGCTCTACCGCTGAGCTACTTCCGCAGATGGCGACCCGGATCGGACTCGAACCGACGACCTCCGCCGTGACAGGGCGGCATTCTAACCGACTAAACTACCGGGCCGAAATGTCAACCTTCTGACAGGTATTTATGTTACCATAAAAACTTGCCTCGTGCAAGCATATTTTGATTTGCAAACAGAGACAGGATTTTTTATAATTTTGTAGTATAATGAATAGGACCAATTAATTATCGAGGAGGATTCGCATGCCCTTTGCACCTGACTGGTTAGCCGGCGATGCCCACCTGCGGGGAAAAGCGCCGGAACTTAATGCATTGATTGACAAGTATGGTCCCTGCACCCTGAAGCCGGAGCCTGAAGAACGTTATTTTGAAATTTTAGTGAGGGGAATAATTTCGCAGCAGCTTCCACCTGAAGTTGTTAACGAGATTTATCTCAGACTTAAGAGCCATTTGGGGAGCATTACCCCCGGGCAATTACTCACTTCTGACTGTGAAGCCTTGTCGAAGCTTGGCCTTGTCGACCAGAAAATCCAGTATCTCAAAGGTTTTTCGCAGATGGTACTCGACAAAAAAGTAACGCTTGATAAATTCGCAGACATGACCGACGGCGAGATAACCAAACAACTGCTTGGTGTAAAGGGTTTAGGGCAGTGGACAATAGAAATGTTTCTGCTGCTGGCGCTTTGCCGCACCGATATCTCGCCGACGGCCGACCACGTCTTCAAGAAGGCGCTGAAAACTCTTTTGCAGCTGCCTGAAATCCCCAAACGCGGTCAAATCAACCGGATAACCGAAAACTGGCGTCCCTGGCGCTCCCTTGCTGTCTGGTACCTTTGGCGCTACGCAGATGAATTATGGCCAAACTGACCATCCGGAAAGCCTGTTGTAAAGTTTTTTATCAGCTACTTGACATAAAGGCAGTTTTAACTTATACTTTAGCAGTAGCTTTTCACAGGCTGCACACAGGACTCCGTAGCTCAGCTGGATAGAGCGTTTGACTACGAATCAAAAGGTCGCAGGTTCGAATCCTGCCGGGGCCACCAAAAAAATTAACGGCATGCTTGCACAAGCATGCCGTTTCTTTATCTTTTGCCTCGTTCTTCGCTTGCATCATCGAAACCGCACTCCCGCAATATTTCCTGATTATGCTCGCCTAAGCGGGGAGCACGCCTAAAAAGCTCGGCAGGCGTCACCGATAGCTTCATGGGGAAACCTATTTGCCGGTATTTCCCCACTTCCTCGTCCTCCGCCTCGAGCACCATTTCATTTGCCAGGGTCTGCTCTGCGGCCATTGCTTCAGCAAAATCAAGCACGGGCGTAGTACAGGTATCTTTGCCCGCAAGCAGGTCAGTCCACTCTTTAAGGGTTTTTTTCAAAAATTCCAGCGCCAGCTCTTTTTTCAGCATTTCGTGGCTGCCATCGTCGTCTGTCAAGTCCGTTAATTCGCTTCTGCCCAATGCCGCACACAAATTGGACCAGAACTTTTTTTCCAATGCACCCACGGCCATGTAGCGTCCATCCTTCGTTTCATAAATGTTATAATTAGCGTTGGCTCCCGTCAGCCAATTGTTCCCTCTTTCAGCTACAAAGCCCTCCCCGAAATACAGACTGGCGGCTCCGGGCATCAGCGTCAGTGCTGTGTTGTAAAGCGCTATTTCAATTTCCTGGCCTTCTCCCGTAACCTGTGCGTGCCTTAAAGCCGCGAGAATGCTGAAAGCGGCCAGCGAGGCAGCATTCATGTCAGCCATCAACACTCCCGGTATTGCCGGTTTTCCATCCTTGTCTCCGCTCATCGAGACAATTCCTGCCAGGCTGACATAATTAATGTCATGGTCAGCCTCGTTAACCCTTGGCCCCTTGCTGCCGTAACCGTTCAACGAACAATAAACGATTTTCGGGTTAACCTTTCTCGCTTCTGCGTAGTCAATGCCGAGCCTCGCAAGAACGCCGGGGCGATAGCTTTCCATAACAACGTCGGACTTAGCCAGAAGCTTGAAAAAGATCTCCCGCCCTTCTTCAGTCTTTAAATTTACCGCAAGGCTTTTTTTATTCCTATTAAGCTGCAAGTGCCAATATCCGAAGCCGTTCTGCATCGGCGTAAAGCTGCGGGCATAATCCCCTTGCAAAGGTTCCTCTATCTTGATAACCTCCGCGCCAAAATCCGCAAGCATCATGCTGCAATAAGGACCCGGCAATAGCCTTGTCAGGTCCAGTACCCGTATTCCGGTCAAAGCACCCATCCCGTCACCGTCTCTTTCCTCTAAGATATAATTTATGCGTTTATTATAACATTTATCAGGCCTCGTTATGAAACAAAATCAATGGTGCCCCGATGCGGCAATTCCCAAATTGACATGGTAGTCCGCTTACATTACAATAGTACTGAACATGTACTAAACTTTGGAGGTGTCATTATTTTGAACAAAACAGTACTGGCGGTTCTTGCCGTTGTCTTAGTTGTTGTTTTTGCCGTTTTCAGCGGCTACAACAGCCTCGTGACCATGAATGAAAACGTTAACGGAAAATGGAGCCAGGTAGAAAATCAACTGCAGCGGCGCAGCGACCTGATTCCTAATCTCGTTGCAACAGTGCAGGGTATGGCCAAACAGGAAAAAGAAGTTATTCAATCCGTTACTGACGCACGTGCCAAATTAGCCGGCGCACAGAGCGTACCGCAAAAGGCTTCTGCCGACAATGAACTTACCTCGGCATTATCAAGGCTTTTAGTTGTTGTCGAAAATTATCCCGTAATCAAGTCTGACGCAAGCTTCCGTCAGCTTTCGGACGAGCTTGCCGGTACGGAAAACCGCATTGCCGTAGCTCGTAAGGACTATAATGACGCGGTTCAGACGTACAATTCCTCAATTAAGTCGCTGCCCACGGCTCTTTATGCCGGAATGCTCGGCTTCTCGGAAAAAGAATATTTTAAGGTTGGAGAAAGTGCCAAAGCAGTGCCTAAGGTTTCTTTTTAACCTTCCTTAACATTAAAGAAAGGGGAAGAAACCGATGAAACGCTGGTTAGCTCTTCTACTCTTATCACTGCAGCTTCTCTTCGGCACAACTTTCGGCGCAGAGGCCGCGGTGCCGCCGAAACCAACCACCGGCAGCATTTATGTACAAGACTACGCCAACTTGCTTTCTTCCCAGACGCGTTCTTCCATTGATGCCCTGGGACGGGAGCTGGATGCAAAGACAGGTGCCCAGGTTGTAGTCGTCACAGTATCTGCGCTGGACGGCCAGCCGCTTGAAGACTACTCTCTCCAGCTCTTTCGCAGCTGGGGCCTTGGCAATAAGGAAAAAAACAACGGCGTTCTGCTTTTGATTGCCAGCAACGACAGGCAGTCCCGCATCGAAGTCGGATACGGCCTTGAAGGTGCTCTTCCTGACGGCTTGACCGGCAGAATCCAGGATCAAGCCATACTGCCCTACTTTCGAGCCGGCAATTTCGACAGAGGCATACTGCAGGGCTATGGCAACGTAGTAAGCATAGTGGCCAGGGAATATAAGGTTGAACTCAGTGGTTCGCCCGCCGCTCCCAAAGGACAAGAAGCCCCCGAACTGCCTATTTGGCAAAAATTGCTTTTATTTGTCGGCCTTGCCGGACTTCTTTTGCTCGACCAGCTGTTTTTAGGCGGTGCAATTCTCCGCTTCCTAATTCTGATACTGATGCGCGGAGGCGGTCGCGGAGGCGGTGGCTTCGGCGGCGGTTATGGCGGTGGCAGCGGCGGCGGCGGCGGTTCGAGCCGCAGATGTTAAAAAACGCAAATCAAGCCAATGCTTGATTTGCGTTTTTAATTTGTCCTCCTATTTGTAATAAAGTTCCCTTACGCATGCAGCAGCGAGGGCTTCCAGGCTTGATACGGCCTTTTCCCGCGGCAAGCCCGACGCATCGTAGCCCAGAGGGATTTCCGTGCAGGCTGTCATAACGGGCAAGTCAAGCTCTTCCCACAGCTCTGTAACAATGCTTCGGACGATTTCCCCCGCCTCGTGAAGCTGATTCGCCTTGACAGCAATGATGCTTTGCTGTATTTCGTCCCTTTGCCTTGCATTCGGAATATGCAGGGCATAATTGATTTTGTCCGCATAACTCTGATAAAGCCCACTCTGCATAGTGCCAATAGTCGAAAGCATCCAGGCGCCTTTGGGGTTAATGGCTTTCGAGGCCAGCACCGTTTCTTCAACGATGTGTATCAAAGGCTTCGGCAGAGGTTTTTCAAAACGATCAATAAAATAATGCGCGGTATTGCAGGGCACGGCAAAAAGGTCGGCCCCAAGCGCTGCCAATTGTTCAAAATCCCTGTACAATTGCTCGGACGGATCCGGTCCGTCACCCATGATAGCTGTGCTCCTGTCAGGTATTTCCGTATCTGCCACCATAAACACAACAGGATGTTCCTGATCAGTTTCCGCGGGCGCCTTCATAGTCAGAAGGCGCAGGAACTCGGCTGATGCAGCCGGGCCCATGCCACCGATGACACCTAATTTTTTCCCATTTTTCCTAAAGCCGTCCCTCATTTTTGCTCTCCCATTCTTTTAGCTTATCCATTCGGCATGTTTGCAAAACGCGCTTTCAGACAGCTTGACGACAACGGGCTCTAAACCCTTTGCCCGCACGTAGCCTTCGCCCGCCTCCGTTGTAATGATTTTTCCGCCTTTACCGCAGACAAAACCCTTGTACATGATGACGTCGCCGCCTACAATTGTCATCTGGGCTTCGCCTTTTTCGACATCCACAACTGTGATATCGGCATCTTTGCCTGCCGCAATGCTTCCCTTATTAAACAAACCAAGCATTTGTGCCGGATTGTAGCTGGCCTTTTGTACAAATTCCTTTTTGGTCAGAGCCCCGAGCGCAATCAGGGAAAGTCCCATGGGAATAATCACATTGCGCGGAATACCTCCGCCGTCCGTACTGATGCAGTCAACAACAAACTTGCCATTTGTCCTTTTGGCAGCCGCCAGTCTGATTCTGGGCT
Organism: Acholeplasmataceae bacterium; assembly: GCA_012744295.1. Lineage (GTDB taxonomy): Bacteria > Bacillota > Negativicutes > Acidaminococcales > Acidaminococcaceae > JAAYIB01. Next base: position 6,039 of record JAAYIB010000156.1, on the reverse strand, counting down.
CGACCGGATTGACGGAGAAACTTACAGAAACGTTCGTACCCTTTTGCCGCCAATATGCACGGGCATCTTCACCTGTGATGAGAATTGTTTCACCGGCGTAAGGATAATTTATTTGCGCCCATCCGGCCAGAATAGCTTCCTCCATACCCTTCTCGGTTGCTTCAAAGCCACCTGTCTGCAGACACCTCGAAGTGACAAGGCTGCCGGGAACGCCGTTTATGATTTCGGCACTGGTCCCGTTCAAGGGCGAAAGATATGCTTCCGAAATAATGTTGGCGTGCTTGTTCAACGCCGCCACGGCCATCTCTGTTTCCTCCATATACGGATGTATCAGACCGCGGCAGTAAGCGTTGATATGCGCCATATGCAGCGGATTTTGGCCGGAAAGTTCAACCGCTTCCAAGAAACCGTTGATATTGCTGCCGTTTTGCGAAGTACCGGCATGGAAAGCAACATAAGACTGCCGTTTTGCCGCCGCAGCAATGCAGGAGGCGGTAGCTTCAGGCGTAAGCGGGTAGTGTCCTCCCAGCAGCTTGATGCCCAGTGAGCCCTGCTGCCTGACACGGTCAATCAGTGCAAGCGTTTCAGCTTCGCTCGGATTCTCATTCTGCACGGTGTGTCCGGGTCTAACGTATTCGATAGTGGCAATGTTCACGCCGACGCCCTGTTCCTTAGCAAGCGCAAGCACACTGTCACCGGGTCCTGACATGTCGAGAGCATTCGTCACACCCGCGAGAGCGAGCATTTTGTGACCGGCCCCTCCGCCAAGCCAGGCCGAAGCATGAACATGCGTATCTATGATTCCCGGCATTACCATTGCACCCTTTAAGTCAAAGGCCTGTCCGGCGCAATCGGTATTCAGCTCTTCGCCGATTTCACAGATGACGCCGTCACAAATGGCGATGTCGGTTTCTCCTTCAAAGTCGGTGGCATAATCAATCAGACAGCAGTTTTTGAGCAGTACATCATATTTCATTTACTGCACCCCCGTTTTTTCAGCAATTCTTGTGTTCCTTGTAAAATTTCAGCATGAAATCCGCCAGAAGACTGCAGCCTTCCTGCGGCATGGCATTATAAATCGAGGCACGCAGGCCGCCCACGCTGCGGTGACCTTTGAGCCCGTCAAGTCCTAACGCTGTCGCTTCATAGGCAAAACGCTCTTCAAGCTCCTGCGTTGGCAGGCCGAAAGTTACATTCATCAGCGAACGGCTGTCCTTGTCGGCATAGCCGCGGTAAAAGTCCGGCAAAGCGTCAAGCACGTTGTAAATAAGCGCGGCTTTTTCTTTGTTGCGCTCACAAATTGCCGCTAGGCCGCCTTGCCGTTTCAGCCACTTGGCAACTTTCCCCACAATGTAGACGCCAAAAACAGGCGGTGTATTGTACAGCGACTTGTTTTCCATATGCACTTCATAATTCAGCATGGTCGGCAGGCTTTTGCTGCGGCCTGTTACAAATTCCTTGCGGGCTATTACCACTACGACACCGCCCGGCCCGATATTCTTCTGGGCCCCGGCGTAGATCAGTGAGAACTTTTCCGCCTCAATGGGACGACTCAGAATATCCGAGGACAAATCTCCAATCAAGGGTATTGTCCCGGTCTCCGGATAGTCAAAAAATTCAGTGCCCTCGATTGTGTTGTTGCCTGTCAGATGAACATAGGCAAGGTCGGCGTCAAGAGCAATTTCCTCCTGGCGCGGAACCCGGTTGTAGCCCTGTTCCTTGCTGCTGAACAAAATCTTTGTCTCCCCGACCTTCTTCGCTTCCTGCAGTGCCTTGTCGGAAAAAGTGCTCGTAATGATGTAGCCTCCTTTTTTCCCCTGCGGCAGGAAGTTGAGCGGTACCATGCTGAACTGCAGGCTGGCTCCGCCGCCTAAAAACAAGACGCAATAATCATCCTTCAGTCCCAAAAGCTCCTTAATATCAGCTTCGGCTTCCGAGTTTACTTTCTCATAGGCGGGAGCTCTGTGACTCATTTCCAAAATCGACATGCCCGTTCCGGCAAAGTCAAGCATTTCCGTCTGCACTTCCTGTAAAACCTCGAGTGGAAGAACAGCGGGGCCTGCGCTGAAATTAAAAACTCTTGCCATTACATATCATCTCCTATCAGATGTACAACCATTGCGTCACGTAGCTTCGGCTCGAACCAGGTTGACTTCGGAGGCATAATCATACCGGCGTCGGCAATTTTCATCAACTGAAGCATTGACGTCGGGTAAAGCGCGAAAGCTACTTGGTACTCTCCGCTGTCAACTTTTTTCTCCAACTCACTAAGGCCTCGAATGCCCCCGATGAAACCAATCCGCGAATCTCGCCTGGGGTCAGTAACTTGCAATAGCGGTGACAGGACGTTATCTTGCAAAATCGTTACGTCAAGGCAGCCGATGGGATCGTTATCATCATAGATTGCCGGCATGGCCGTCAGCATGTACCACTTTCCGCGCAGATACATGCCAAAATCATGTAAACGGCGGGGTCGCTTATCCTCTCCACAGTTTTCGGAAATGATGAACTTTTCACCAAGCTTGTCCAAAAACACACTTTCCCCTAAGCCGGACAGGTCTTTGACAACGCGGTTGTAGTCAAGGATATTCATCATCTTGTCCGGGAAAATGACGCTGAGGAAGAAGTTGTACTCCTCCTCGCCGGTGTGTATTGGATTTTCAGCTGCCAAAGCATCGGCAACTCTCATGGCCGCGGCCGAGCGGTGATGTCCGTCTGCGATGTACAGTGCGGGCACCTTTTCATAAAGCGCCGTTATCTTCGCGATATCATGCTCATCGTTTAACACGTACAGAGTGTGTCTGATCCCGTCCTCTGCACGGAAGTCATATTCCGGCTTTCTGCTGTCCAAAATATTGCTTGTAAAGCTTTCAATATCCTCTCTTTGCCTGCAGGTCAGGAAAACAAAACCGGTCTGTGCGCCTGTGGTCATGATGTGGTTAACCCTGTCCTGTTCCTTGTCGTGCCGGGTCAGTTCGTGTTTTTTGATCAGTCCGTCACGATATTCCTGCACCGAGGCACAGGCAACCAGCCCGACCTGGACATGCTCTCCCATTTCCTGCCGATAGATATAGTAGCAAGGTTTTTCGTCTAGCCGCAAATACCCGTCCTTGACAAACCTGGTCAAATTCTCCCTAGCCCGCAAATAAACTTCATCACTGTGCGGATCTGTTCCGACCGGCAGCGTCGCCTCCGACTTGGTCACACTAAGAAAACTAAGCGGATTTTTTTGCAGGATCACCCCTGCTTCTTCTGTGTCCAGCACGTCATACGGCAAAGATGCAATTTGGGCGGCTAAATCCTTTAAGGGACGGAGCCCTCTGAACGGCCTTATTCGAGACATTTGCAAACCCCCTGTTTGATTATAAATAACAAAAGGCCCTACAGGCCGATTACTACTCATATTCTACATTTGTACCAAAAAAAATACAACACAAATTAGTGTACAATTTTAACAATAAGCACTGGCATCTTCACCTGTACGCACGTTTCCAAAAATTACTAACAACAAAAAGAGAACACTTTTGCCGTGTTCTCTTTTTGTTCAAAAAAGCAGCCTTTACTTCAACGAACGGTTAATCGCACAAACGATGCCGAGCAAGGAAGCAACATTTATGTTACTGTGGATACCGACGCCAAACACATGGCCGTTGTCAGGAATTTTGAGCTCGATGTAAGAAATTGCCTTGGCATCGGAACCTTTGGAAATAGCATGCTCCTGATAGGAAATAAATTCATACCCCTTAACGCCTATACCTGCCAGGGCCTGGAAGAAGGCATCTATCGGGCCGTTGCCGGAACCGGTCACGGCTCTTTCCTCGCCATCGGCAGAAACAACTCCCTCGAATCTTGTACTGCTCTTCTCTCCAGCCTCGTTTTCATCAACAAACCTGTGCTTCAGAAGTTTGTACCTGCCTGCGTGTTCTATGTATTCACTTGTGAACAACGATACAATCTCGGCCGGTTCAAGCTCGTCGCCCTTGGCATCAGCCGCAGCCTTGACGATGTCTCCGAACTCCGGATGCATGGCCTTCGGCAAATCGTAACCAATTGTCTGCTGTAAAACGAAAGCGGCCCCGCCTTTGCCGGATTGGCTGTTAATCCTGATTACCGGCTCATATTCACGATTGATATCGGCCGGATTAATAGGAAGGTAAGGCACCTCCCAAAAGGCAGTCGCACTTTTGGTCATATATTCGAAGCCTTTACGAATTGCGTCCTGATGAGAACCGGAAAACGCTGTGAAGACAAGCTCTCCGGCATAAGGATGGCGCTCGTGAACCCTCATCTTTGTACACTGCTCGCAAATTTCCCTTATTTTCTTGATGTTGGAGAAATCAAGCTGCGGATCAACATTCTGGGTGTACATATTCAGTGCCAAAGTCACAATGTCTACATTGCCGGTACGCTCGCCGTTGCCGAAAAGCGTTCCCTCTACTCTGTCGGCTCCGGCCATCAGGGCAAGTTCCGTCGCTGCTACTCCTGTTCCGCGGTCATTGTGCGGATGCAAGCTGATAATCGCGCTCTCCCTGTTTTTAAGATTGCGGCTGAAATATTCAATCTGGTCGGCGTAGGTATTCGGCGTTGCCATTTCCACAGTTGACGGCAAATTCAAAATAACCTTGTTTTCCTTTGAAGCACCCAAGGTTTCCATAACTGCCTCACAGATTTGTACCGAAAAATCGACCTCGGTTCCGGTGAAACTTTCCGGCGAATATTCGTAGCGGATGTTCATGCCGCTTTCGGCGACTTCCTTATCCGTAAGCTCCCTAATCAGTCTGGCTCCGTCAACGGCTATTTTGACGATGCCTTCCTTGCCTTCACGGAAAACAACCTTTCTCTGCAGGGTCGAAGTGGAATTATAAAAATGAACGATGACGTTCTTGGCTCCCTTCAATGCTTCGAATGTCTTTTCAATGAGTTTCGGGCGAGCCTGCACAAGCACCTGGATTGTCACGTCATCAGGAATATGGCCGCCTTCGATCAAGGTGCGCAAAATCTCGTACTCTGTTTCGGAAGCGGAAGGAAAGCCTACTTCAATTTCCTTGAAACCTATGGCAACGAGAGTCTTAAACATAATCATCTTTTCTTCGAGCTGCATGGGCGTCACCAGAGCCTGGTTGCCGTCGCGAAGGTCAACGCTGCACCATATCGGCGCCTTGGCAATCACTTGATCCGGCCAGGTTCTATTGGCCAGCTTTACCGGTTCAAAGGGTACGTATTGTTTGTTTGGCTGTTTCATGATAGGTCTCCTCTGCATGTAGAATTTCAGGAGCAAATAAAAAACCCGCTCCTAATGTAAATACATAGGGGCGGGGAAATATCCACGCGGTACCACCCTAATTCAGCTGCCCAAAATAGCGGCAGCCCTTCAGCCTCCAACAAGGCTTAGCCGTTAACGGGGCGACACGTCTTGTTCTACCTATCGAACAAGCAACTCCGGGATGAGCTATACATGCAAAATTCGTTGCCTGCTCGCACCTGCCGCCGGCTCTCTGAAACGAGTTGTTCGCATCTTGTTCCCTTCATTGTCTTTATGGATGAAGCAAATTCTTTATGTTATTGCGTTGATTATAATGTTTGCCGGAATATTTGTCAACACTTAATAAGAAAAATTCCCGCTACCTGTAAACAGATAGCGGGAATTCAAGGACAGTTATCAAGGTTTAATGGATGTTTTAAAAATTTGCCTGCCGTCTTTCAGTTCAATAACGACTGCATTCTTGTCAGCATCATGCGTCTTATTTATGGTCGTCACGCCGCTGATCGCAGGGAAATCCCTGGTAGCTGCCAAAGCCTCTGCAATCTTAGTGGCGTCGGTGCTGTTGGCCCTTTTGACCGCATCAGCGAGTACGTAAACCGCGTCATAACCCAGTACGGCCAGGGCCTCCGGTTTTTGGCCATATTCCTTGGCATAGGCATCAACGAAAGCCTTTGCCTTAGGCGAGGTATCTTCAACGGAATAATGGTTGGTGAAATAAGTATTGTTCAATGCCGCCGGAGATGCTATCTCGATAAGCTTCGGCGAGTCCCAGCCGT
>JAAYIB010000155.1 GCA_012744295.1 Acholeplasmataceae bacterium | reverse complement strand
GTACTACCGACGTCGCGGTCATGAGCCTTGGCGGCATCGTCGTCAGCGATTCCCTGCGCGTGGGCGGGGACAAATTCGACGAGGCGATCATTCGCTTTGTGAAAAGGGAATTTAACGTCCTGATTGGCGAACCCACCGCGGAAGAAATCAAGATAAAGGTTGCGACGGTCTTTGAAGGACATCGCAGCGAACAAATAGACGTCCGCGGCAGGGACCTTGTCTCGGGACTGCCGACGACGATCAAGCTTAATTCAGAGCAGATATACAAGGCTCTGCAGGAACCCGTAGCGATGCTGATCGGCTGCGTGCGTTCAATCCTGGAGAAGACGCCTCCGGAATTATCTTCGGACATCATCGACCGCGGAATTGTACTGACAGGCGGCGGGGCTCTCCTTGACGGCATGCCGGAACTTCTGCAGGCGGAAACAGGCATTGCGACGATTGTTGCCGAAAATCCGCTTGAATGCGTGGCCATCGGCACAGGAAGGGTACTGACCTCACTCGAAAAGTTAAAGTCAAGCGTGGTCATGACCAACAGCAGAAAATAGAAACATAATTCAACCTGTCGATACACAGCCTTTAAAAGCTGTGTATCATTGTTATTGGAGGAGTCATGAAGCTTTTACGAAAAACCTTTGCCTTGCTACTGCTGCTTGCTGTCATTACCGTCGTAAAGGGTCAGGCAGCCGAGGGGGCGGGAGTGAAAAATGTACGCGCCGGAATTTATGGCGATAAAACCCGGATAGTTGTTGATCTTGACGAAGCTGCAAAATATGCGGCACACTGGCAGAACGGCGGATTGGTAATCACCTTGCAGGCCGCGTTGCCGGCCGCCAGGACCATGGAATTTACAAACGGACTTGTCAGCAAGGTCACGGCAGAAAAGCTGAAGGGCGGCGAAACGATGCTGACAGTGGAGACTGACGGCCCGCCTGCTTTTTATAAGGTTTTTACGCTTCAGCAGCCGGCGCGGCTGGTTATTGATCTTCATAAGTACGTGTTGGAAAGAAAAGTCAGCGAGCTTGACCGCGGACTGCGCTATATTTTCTGGCGGGACGTCCTGGCTGGGCGCCCGGTCCGGCTGCACGTCCTGGAAATTGACGCAGGCAGCGAATACTCGCTGAGACCGATCCTCGGAGGAAAGGACACTATCGAGCGCGGACGGCTTTCCCGGATGGCTTTGCAGGAGAAGGCGGCCGCTGCCGTCAATGCTTCATATTTTGACAAGACGAAATGGATTATCGGCAACCTCAAGCTTGACGGCCAGTGGGTGTCTGCAGACTCTGTGCCCAGGTCGGCGCTTTTGCTGCCGGAAGAAGGGACGCCGCGGGTACTGCCGGACATTGCCTACGCGGGCAGCGTAACGGACAAGCGCGGCAAGACCGTTGCTATCAGCGGCATGAACAGGGAGCGGCAGACAAACGAACTTATTATTTACAACCGGTTTTACGGAAAGTCGACTCTGACCAACGGCTACGGATATGAGGTGCGCGTAAGAAACGGCGTTGTCGCAGCCACAGGCAAGACAGGAAATATGGAACTGACGGAAGACGCCTTCGTTTTATCTGGGCACGGAACGAGTGCCGAATTTTTAAAGAGGCTGCGTAAGGGAGAGCGTCTGCTAATAAGTCAGACGCTGCAGGATGCCGATGCGGACAGGGCGATACACGTCATAGGCGCAGGACCGCTTTTGGTGAGCGGCGGCAAGGCCAAGGTTACGGCGCGGGAGGAGCTTTTTCCCGCTGACATTGCGAGGGGCAGGGCACCGCGGACGGCCGTCGGCATAAAGCCTGACGGAGGCATCCTGCTCGTAGTGGCGGAAGGGCGGACGGCTTTAAGCGGCGGCCTGACGCTCGAGGAACTGGCAGGCTATCTGTTGAAAATGGGTGCAAGAGACGCCCTGAATTTCGATGGCGGCGGTTCCAGCGGCATGGTGGTGCGCAACGAGCAGGTAAACACGCCGCCCGACGGCTCAGAGCGACTGATTCGCTCAGGTCTTGCGGTAGTACGCAGGCAGGTGCGCTTGCCAAAGTGACATCATCATATTATAATTGACTTGGATACCAGGCTCTTAAAGTTGGAAGGAGGGCGGTTACATTGTTAAAAAAGAACGGTAAGACGATAACTATACTGATTTTAACCTGCCTGCTTGTTTTAGCGGGAGTTGCAACGGTCGTCGGGGCAGTTACGGGCAACACGGTTGACCAGGTAAGCAGCCTGAACGGCTGTGTAGTTCCGGAGGGTCTTGTGACGGCGGGAACCGTTGTCAAGGAAGGCCAGGTGCTCGTCATGGTCCGAACCTTTGCCGGGAACGCTCCTGCCGCCCGGGCCACGGCTGACGGCACGGTGACCGAGGTTCTGGTTGCTCCCGAAACTATGATTAAAGCGGGACAGGTTGTCGCAAAAATCAAGCCGAATTGACGGGAAAGAACGAACCGGCGCGCCTGGCGCGTCGGTTTTAAACATTATGAGGTTATTATGAAGATTACACGCTTAATTTTATTTCTAACTCTGACGGTTTTTATTGCCTCCACCGCCGCGGCTTCTACGCCGATTGTAACCGTTGACGAACTGCGCCCGGGCATGCACGGTGTTGCCAAAACCGTAATCCGCGGCGCCGACATCGAAACCTTTGACGTCGAAATCCTCGGCGTCACGGGGTCTCAGGCAGAAGGACACAGCATTCTGGTGAAGGCCTCCGGCGACCTCATCGAGCGTTCTGGAGGCATTGCGCAAGGCATGAGCGGCAGCCCCGTCTATATCAACGGACGGCTGGCAGGTGCCGTTGCCTATGGCAAAGCCTTTTCCGACCCCAATTACTGCTTTCTGACGCCCATAGAGGAAATGCTGAAGATGCTGGAGGACACGGACGCCCAGCCTTCGCCTTTCCTGCAAAAAAGCTCACCGCTGATGGCCAGCGGTTTTACCGGGGAAGGCATGAAGTATTTAGCAGAGAAACTGGCACCGCTCGAGCTGAAACCTTTTGCCGTTCCGGCCGGACAGAGGGAAATGGAGGACGTCGGTCTCGAGCCCGGCAGCTCCGTAGGCGTGGAACTGGTGCGCGGCGACATCAGGCTGGGCGCCATCGGCACAGTAACCATGGTGGACGAAGAGGGCCGCGTGCTGGCTTTCGGACATCCTTTCCTGCAGCGCGGCAGCACCGATTATTTTATGACGAATGCCTGGATTTTTGCCTCGATACCGAACGTGGAAAGCTCTTACAAGGTGGGAGCTTTAGGCAGGACGGTAGGCACTGTCACCGAGGACAGGGCCGCAGGCATTGCCGGCATCATAGGAAAGCAGCCGAAGATAATACCGGTTTTCATTTCGGCGACCGATACGGACCGCGGCGTCAATAAGAGCGCCGAAGTGCAGCTTGTGACCGACGAGAGCCTGGTGCCGCTGCTGCTTGACGTTGTCTGCCTGAATACCTACAGCGCTACGACGGACCGGACCGGCGGCGGCACGGCTCGCGTCAGCTTCAGGATTGCAGCCCGCGGCGACAAAAGCGGCGAGATAGTTGTGCAGCGAGAAAACATGTTTTTTAACGCCGCCAATCTGGGCAAGGCAATTAACGGAGAGCTTGTTTATGCCGGTGACATTTTAATGAACAACAAATTTGAAAAAGTCACTATTTTCGACGTCAATGTCAACATTGAAGCGGGTTCGGCCTGCGAGGTGGCGGAAATTTCCAAAGTGCGGGCCGGCAGCGCCAAGGTGCGGGCCGGAGAGGTCCTGAATATCGAAGTCGAATTCCAACCCTATCGCAGCGAGAAATTTGTCAGGACCTTTTCTTTCAAGGTGCCCAAGGAAACCAAGACGGGCCCCTTGCCGCTGATTGTGCGCGGCGGCGGCGCGTCCGCCTGGCTGACGACGGTTCTGCAGAAGCAGCAGGGGGAGGGCGCGCCCGTAAAGCAGGCTGAAAAGAAAAGCCTGGCGGATTACCTCCAGGAATTCAAGGACTACGACAGGAACAACGAACTCGTGATTGACAAGATGCCCGGTACGGCCGCCCGGCAGGACGATAAGGCGGTGCCGCAGGAAGCGCTGACGGTCAGAGGGCTTTTCAAAGGCAGCGCGGCCAAACAAAAATATGCCGTTGACTTCATCATCGACGGTGAAGCGCAGATAAATGTCGAGGTTGTGGAATAAACGGCGTACGCCTGGTAAATCTGTGATATTCTTTTAGGGTATCACAGTTTTTTTACAAAGAGAGACATCAGACGGCAGGTAAAAATTTTTTTATCTTGAATTAATAGAGTTATAGCTAATATTTCAAAAAGACGGGAAAAGCGGAGGATATGGAAGTGTTGACAGCGTTAAGCGAAAAATTCGGCCGAATGATCATGCGCTCCTGCGCCAGTACCGGTAAAATTGTCATCTTGTTTTTTGATACCTGCCGGAGACTGAGGCAGGCCGATTTGCGTGAAACCGTCCGGCAAATGGCAAGACTCGGCGCGGATTCCCTGCCGATAGTCCTGATGACGATCATGTTTACGGGCATGGTTCTGGCCGTGCAGACATCAAAGGAATTCGTGCGCTTTGGAGCGTCTTCTTCGGTTGGCGGCGTAGTTGCCATCGCCATGGGACGCGAACTTGCGCCCGTTTTGACCGGTGTAGTCGTTGCAGGGCGCATCGGCGCGGCGATTGCGGCGGAAATCGGTACGATGAAAGTCACGGAACAGATAGACGCGCTGCGCGTGATGGCTACGAATCCTACCTCTTATCTCGTTGTACCGCGTTTTCTGGCGGCGGTTCTGATGATGCCTGTACTGATTGTGTTCGCGAACGCTATCGGCAGCATCGGCGGCTGGCTTGTGGCAACGAATTACGCCAACATCAGCAGCTTCACCTACACCAATTCGATTAAGGTCTTCATGGAACCCTTCGACATGGTCGGAGGCATGCTGAAAGGCTGTGTCTTTGGAGCGATCATAGCGATTGTAGGCTGCCATAAGGGGCTCTCGACAAGGCAG
>JAAYIB010000154.1 GCA_012744295.1 Acholeplasmataceae bacterium | reverse complement strand
GGGTTGTTCTGGTGGTTTCGGCGATGGGCGATTCCACAGATGACTTGCTGGAACTTGCGTCTAAAGTAGCTCCCAACATGCCCAAGCGCGAACTTGACATGTTGCTTTCGACAGGCGAGCAGGTTTCTGTTGCCTTGATGGCAGGTGCTTTTATAAGTAAGGGTCAGCCTGCGATTTCTTTCACGGGTGGTCAGGCGGGAATTTTAACCAGCGACCTTCATACCAAGGCCACAATTCTAAATGTTGACGCAAAAAGGGTCAAAGAGGCGCTGGAAGAAGGCAAGGTTGTCATTGTGGCAGGATTCCAGGGCGTTACAGGCGCCGGTGATATTACGACTTTGGGTCGGGGCGGCTCCGACACAACCGCGGTGGCAGTAGCTGCAGGAATCAGGGCGGATTTCTGTGAAATATACACAGATGTGGACGGAGTCTATACTGCTGACCCGCGCATTGCACCGGGAGCAAAAAAAATGGAAGAGATAACCTTTGCCGAAATGCTGGAATTGGCAAGGCTCGGTGCAGGTGTCATGCAGCCGCGTGCCGTGGAATACGGAGAACATAATGGTGTGGCCATACATGTAAGGTCGACTTTTAAAGAAACTTCAGGGACGATCATAAGGGAGGAATGTACTGTGCAGGAAAAAAACTTTGTCATTCGCGGCGTTGCACATGATACCAACGTTGCAAAAATTGCTGTTAAGGGTGTTCCCGATCAACCCGGAGTTGCTTACAAGATTTTTTCCGCCCTTGCAGCGGCGAGTGTCGACGTTGATATGATCATTCAAAGCTTCCGGGATGCCGACGGCACAAACGACATTCTTTTTACCGTCGTCAAAACTGATCTTGTTGAAGCTACGAGCGTGGTTGAAAGCTTGAAGGAAAAGATGGGTGGTTTCACCTTTGATGTTGAAATAAATGTCGCCAAGGTTTCCATTGTTGGCGCCGGAATGCTAGGCAGTCCGGGCATCGCTGCCGGAATGTTCGGCGCGCTGGCCGACGCCGGAATCAATATTGCGGCAATCAGCACTTCGGAAATCAGCATTTCCTGCCTGATCAAGGCAAGCGACGTTAAAGAGGCGGTAAACGCAATTCATAAGCATTTTTTTGAGGCTTCTGAATAAAATTCATTAGCAAAAGTTTACTTGCAGTAAAATATAAAACTGAAATATCAGGAGGGATTTTTATGATAACAAGTATGGCGGCTCCTCATGCAAAGGGAAAGTCAGCACAGGATAAGATTTTTGGTGCGAACGCGGCGGCGGTAGCCGCTGCCGCGCAATACGGAGCTGAAAACGTTACTAACGCAACAATTGGTGCCATTCTTGATGAAGAAGAAAAGCTTGTTTGTCTGCCTACCGTCGAAAAGGTTTACAGAAGTCTGCCGACCAATGAACTGATTGCTTATGCTCCGATTTCCGGTTTGCCGGGGTTTCTTGAAGGCGTTCTTGACGCTGCTTTTGGCAAGTCCCGCCCTGAAGGACACCTCGCGGCAGTAGCTACAGCCGGCGGAACAGGAGTTATTCACCATGCAGTCTGGAATTACACAGCCAAAGGCGACACTATTCTTACATCTGACTGGTATTGGGGTCCGTACAACGTAATATGCAAGGACCTTGAACGCAAGCTTGACACTTATCAAATGCTTGATGCTGACAACGGTTATAACCTGCCGGCCTTAAAGGCGAAGGTTAACGAAATACTGTCAAAACAAGACAATCTTCTCCTGATAATCAATACCCCGGCGCATAATCCGACCGGTTACAGCCTTAGTGAAAACGACATGGACGGCGTTATTGCAATTTTGAACGAAGCAACCCTCGGAACCAATAAGACTGTTACCCTGCTTCTGGATATAGCTTATTTGGATTATGCAGGTGAAAAAGAGGAAGTACGTACTATTTTCCGCAAAATTTCCAATTTGCCCGACAACATTCTGACCATTGTAGCCTATAGCATGTCGAAAGGCTTCACGCTCTACGGACAAAGGACAGGCGCGATGATTGGTGTTTCCGCCAACAAGGAAGTTATCGAGGAGTTCTCGGCAATCAATCAATATACCAGCAGGGCAACCTGGTCCAACATTAACCGCCCATCTATGGCAACGCTGGCGAAGATATATCGTGACCCCGTGCTCCTGGCGGCCGTTGAAGAAGAGAGAGCCAACTATTATAAAATGATCAAGGCGCGTGCAGACATTTTCACAGCGGAAGCGAAAGAATGCGGCTTGAAAATGCTGCCTTATGTAGCCGGTTTCTTTATTTCCATCCCGGCCAGGAATCCTGATGCAATTTGCGAAAAGCTTCATGCAGACAAGATTTTCGCAGTGCCTTTGGCGGCCGGCGTGAGGGTTGCCGTATGCGCAGTGCCCGTAAAAAAGATTAAGGGAATGGCAGCTAAAATCCAGACAGCAATGAAGGCGCTTGGAGAATAAGCCTCAACGTAAAAACCCGGAGCTTTTAGCTCCGGGTTTTTGTTTATTTGGAAATATTAACGATGTTTTTTGAAATAGGCCAGTGCAACATCGGGGAAGACGGCATAAGAAAGCAGGTCTTCGATTGATGCATTGGGAAAGCCCTCTTCCGCAAGTTTTTGCTTCAGGGATTCTATCTGCGGAGCAATGTCGTCCGCCGGACGATGGTCAATCTGCGCCTCATTGCCTATTACCAGTTTCAGGATTTCCGGATCGATTGGCGCCGGTGTTCTGCCGTACTTGCCTCGAACCAAGTCCTTGACCTGCGTCGGTATCATTTTATAACGGCCAAGCGTTACGTTCAAGGCAGCCATGGAACCGACAATCTGGCTTGTAGGGGTAACCAGGGGAGGGTAGCCCAGCTCGGCGCGGACCTTAGGCATTTCTTTAAGCAGTTCTGCATACTTGTCTTCGGTCCCGAGTTCTTTCATCTGGTTCACCAGGTTGGAAAGCATGCCGCCTGGAATCTGGAAGGAAAGAACCTTGGGGTCGATGGAAATGTTGGTGTTCAGGTTAAAATCCTTTGCCAGATTCTTCTTAACTTCGTTAAAATAGTCGGCTAACGGCCCAAAAGCGTCCAAGTCAATGCCGGTATCACGCTCGTGGCCGATTAAGGCTGCAACCATTGATTCCGTCGGCGGTTGGCTGGTGGTGCCTGAGAACGGGGACAGGGCAGTGTCAATAATGTCAACGCCTGCTTCGATAGCTTTCAAGTATGTCATTGAAGCCATGCCGCTCGTGTAATGTGTATGGATTTCAACCGGCACGGAAAGCTTGCTCTTTAAAGTCGTTACAAGATTAAAGGCTGCATAAGGGGCCAAAAGTCCAGCCATGTCCTTGATGCAGATTGAATCAGCTCCTAATGAAATTAGGTCCTCGGCAACCTTGAGAAAATTCTCATCTTTGTGGTAAGGGCTGATCGTGTAAACAAAGGCACCCTGTACATGAGCGCCGGCAGCCTTGGCTGCCTTCATTGCGCATTCCAGGTTGCGAACGTCGTTTAAGGCATCAAATACGCGGATAATGTCAACGCCGTTTGCCACCGACCTTTTTGCAAACTCTTCCACAACATCGTCTGCATAATGGCTGTAACCGAGGATGTTTTGGCCGCGCAGAAGCATCTGTACAGGTGTTTTCTTCAGATGCTTTTTGATAGTGCGCAATCTTTCCCAGGGATCCTCATCAAGGAATCTGAGGCAAGAGTCGAAGGTTGCGCCGCCCCATGCCTCGACAGCATGATAGCCGACGTTGTCGATTTGCTCTAAAACAGGAATCATATCCTTTGTTCTCATTCTAGTCGCGCTGAGGGACTGATGACCATCGCGCAGTGCGGTTTCTACAATTTTGACGGGTTTGTTATTCATAATAAACCTCCAATGTATACAATATTCATATTTTCATTTTAACATATAAGGAAGGTTAATTCAAAGTAAATAAATATGAAAGCAATAGCAAAGAAAAACCGCCTTTAATGGCGGTTTTTCTTTGCTATTGCTTTTTAGTATCTTTTTTTTGTAGATGGTTTTTCAGCGTCTTGTACATCTTCTGTCTTTTCTCTGCCCGAATCTTTGCCGGTCAGAATCTTCTTAATGATGCTTGGAATTTTTCCGGTTTTGACATCCTTTTTCTGATTATCTTCCTTGATGATTTTTGGCTCAGGAGGAACAACAACGCCGGATGGCTTGATAAAGTCGCTCGCAGGAACGCTTGACAAAGCAGATGTCATGAAGCTGCGCCAGATAGAGGCGGGGTCGTT
>JAAYIB010000153.1 GCA_012744295.1 Acholeplasmataceae bacterium | reverse complement strand
TATACCGTGAACCCCTGACACATGAAACCATCCCCAAGTATTCGGATATTAACTTCTACAAAAAACAGCATCGCATGGTTCTTGCGCATTGCGGAACTATTAATCCGGAACAAATCGAGGAATATATCGCCGTCGGCGGCTACGAGGGTCTGGGCAAGGCCGTAACGATGATGACGCCGGACGAGGTTATTGAGGAAATGAAGAAGTCAGGGCTCCGAGGCAGGGGTGGCGGCGGCTTTCCGACAGGACTGAAATGGAGTTTTGCCAAGCAGTCCGAAAGCGCTAAGAAGTATGTGATCTGCAATGCCGACGAAGGAGATCCCGGAGCCTTCATGGACCGCAGCGTACTCGAAGGAGACCCGCACAAGATTCTCGAGGGCATGGCCATCTGCGGGTACGCGATTGGCGCCGATGAAGGCTATATATATGTCAGAGCGGAATATCCGCTTGCGATCAAGCGTCTGCGTGTGGCAATCGAACAAGCCGAAGCCATGGGCCTTCTGGGTGAAAACATTTTTGGCTCCGACTTCAATTTCCAGATTCACATCAAGGAGGGAGCCGGCGCTTTTGTCTGCGGAGAAGAGACGGCCCTGATGGCGTCGATTGAAGGCAAGAGAGGCATGCCGAGGCCGAGGCCGCCCTTCCCGGCGGTTTCTGGGCTATGGGGCAAGCCGACCAACATCAACAATGTCGAAACCCTGGCCAACGTGCCGTTGATCATTGTGAACGGAGCCGATTGGTATTGCGGGTTCGGCACTGAAAAATCAAAGGGAACGAAAGTTTTTGCCCTGACCGGCAAGATTAACAATACGGGTCTCGCCGAGGTTCCGATGGGTATAACCATGCGAGAGATAATTTACGACATCGGCGGCGGCATCAACAACGGCAAGAAGTTCAAGGCCGTACAAATAGGCGGTCCTTCGGGCGGCTGCCTGCCGGAAGAACTGTTGGACCTGCCCGTCGACTATGACTCTCTGACGGCAGCGGGAGCAATGATGGGTTCCGGAGGCCTTGTGGTTATGGACGAGGACACCTGCATGGTCGACGTGGCGAAATTCTTCTTGAATTTCACGCAGTCCGAGTCGTGCGGAAAATGCACGCCCTGCCGCGAAGGAACGAAGAGAATGCTGGAAATTCTGACACGCATAACGGAAGGTCAGGGCCGTGAAGGCGATATCGAGCTTCTGGAAAACATGGCAGTAAACATCAAGGAAACAGCCTTGTGCGGACTTGGCCAGACTGCTCCGAATCCAGTGCTCAGCACCTTGAAATATTTCCGCAGCGAGTATGAGGCTCATATCAATGAGAAGCGCTGTCCGGCAGGAGTCTGTGAAAAAATGGCTGTTTACACCATCACCGACAAATGCAAGGGCTGCGGACTTTGCGCCAAGACCTGCCCGGTGAAGGCAATCAGCGGATCGCTGAAACAGCAGCACACGATAGACCAGGCTGTTTGCATCAAATGCGGAGCCTGCATGGCGGTCTGCCCGTTCAAGGCGATCACGAAGGGATAGGAGGAGAAGTGGACAATATGGACATGGTGACATTGACGATTAACGGACAGACCGTGCAAACGGGCAAGAAAGCAACCATTCTGGAAGCTGCCCGCGCTGCCGGCATTTATATTCCAACCCTCTGCTATCATCCTGAGCTCACTCGGGAGGGCGCCTGCCGCCTTTGCGTGGTCGAGGCTTCGGGGGCAAGGACGCTGGTGGCCTCCTGCGTCTATCCGGTAAGCGAAGGCATGGTTGTAGAAACCAACACACCCAAGGTCAGGGAGGCAAGGAAGCTTGTTGTCGAACTTCTGCTGGCCAACCATCCGAAAGACTGCCTGTCCTGCCAGAAGAGCATGGATTGCGAACTTCAGACTATTGCGGCGGAACTGGGCATCCGAAAAATACGCTTTGCCGGAGGTGAAATGAAGGCGCACACGATTGACGCCGCCAACCCCGCCCTGGTGCGCGACCAGGAAAAATGCATCCTTTGCGGGCGCTGTATCCGTGCCTGTTCCGAAATACAGGGAATGGACGTTTACAGCTTTGCCGAAAGAGGCTTTCACACCATAGTTTCGACCGCCTTCGAGCAGGGTCTGGAACAAGTGGCCTGCACTTACTGTGGACAGTGCGCAAGCGTCTGCCCGACAGCGGCTATCGTAGAAAAGGATGATACGGACAAGGTCTGGGCGGCTTTGGGTGACAAGTCCAAACACGTAATCGTGCAGACGGCGCCCTCGGTTCGCGTAGCCTTGGGTGAAGAGCTTGACATTCCTGTGGGCGAGGTTGTGACCGGTAAAATGGTTGCGGCCCTTCGACAGCTTGGCTTTGACAAGGTTTTTGACACGAATTTCTCGGCGGATCTGACGATCATGGAGGAAGGGCACGAATTCATCGAGCGTCTGACCAAGGGCGGAACCTTGCCGATGATTACATCCTGCAGCCCGGGCTGGGTCAATATGATAGAATTGAAATACCCCGAACTTCTGCCGCATTTGTCGACGGCCAAGTCGCCGCAGCAGATGTTCGGCGCCGTTGCCAAGACGTACTATGCGGAAAAGGCGGGCATCAATCCCGCGGACATGGTTTCCGTCTCCATCATGCCCTGCACGGCGAAAAAAGCCGAAGCGCTGAGACCGGAAATGAGGTCGTCCGGCTATCAGGACGTTGACATTGTCATAACGACGAGGGAACTCGGCCGCATGATTCGTGAAACAGGCATCGACTTTGCAAGCCTGCAGCCCGAGGAGTTCGATTCGCCGCTCGGACGTTCTTCCGGCGCAGGCGTAATCTTTGGCACAACGGGAGGCGTCATGGAGGCTGCCCTGCGGACTGTTGCCGACAAGGTGACAGGCGAGGACCTGCCCCAGGTGGAATACAAGGCCGTCCGCGGCATGGGTACGGTGCGGGAAGCATCGCTGACTCTTGCGGGGCAGGAAGTAAGGATAGCCGTCGTACATACATTGAAGGCTGCGAGGGCAATGCTGGAGAGCATCAAGGCGGGAAAGGCCGATTACCACTTCATTGAAGTAATGGCCTGCCCCGGCGGCTGCATAGGAGGAGGCGGACAACCGGTACCTGTTGACGCCGAAGTGCGCAAGGCCAGACGAGAAGCCTTGTTTGACTGCGATGAGGCCTGCGAGATCAGAAAGTCGCATGAAAACCCGGACATCATAGAGCTTTATGAGAGCTGGCTCGGTAAGCCTTTAAGCGAGAAGTCACACCACTTGCTGCACACGCATTTTACACCGCAAAAAAGAATATAATTGGCGAATTTACACAATCTCCATATCATCAGATTGATATGGAGATTTTGTGTAAAGTGTAAAGAAAAGGCTTGCAAGTTTACACTTTAACTGTTACTATGATAAAGTATTCTGTAGCGGAAATCGTTTGTACGTCACGGTAGGCTCTGAATTGCGTCAAGAACGATAGTTGGACGCTTTTAGGGTTTATGACAAAAATTTTCTCTTAGTTGGTAAAATTTAAGCAGGATTTTTGAGACGAATGGCGAATACATGTAACTGTAGGTTTTTAAAAGGGCATAGTCTGGAGCTTGGGCGGACGATAAATATCGAAAACATTGGCATTGAGGCAGACGGACAAGAAGGGAGCCAGGCTCCCGCTTGAAAATTTGCGTTTTCTCTGTTGGTGGTTCACCAACCGGATTTTCACCGATTCGGACCGACGTGAACCGGCACTCGGCTATGTTTTGTACTTAATATTGATTTAGTAGACGGATTAATAGCAATGGGCAAAACTTCAGGGTGTCTTTTTTTATGGGTAAAATCTTGTTATTGACCGGAAAAACAGGCTAAAACCTGCTTTTTTTGGACGAAAACAAGTCGATTTTTACAAGCAAGGCAAGACCTTGCAGGCGCAAGCCGGTCTTTTTAATTAATTTTTAAATTTTAAGGAGGAAGGTAAACATGATTGACATTAATGACCGCGTGTTTTGCGAAGCAGCGAAGGCGAAAATAACAACAGCCGAAGCCGCTGCAGCACTGATCAAGGACGGAATGAACGTTGGTACCAGCGGTTTCACTCCCTGTGGTTATCCTAAGGCAGTTCCCCTCGCATTGGCTGAGAGAGCCAAGACTGACCCTCTCAAAATCAATTTGTGGACAGGCGCTTCCGTTGGGCCGGAAATTGACCAGGCTTTGACAGCTGCAGGCGTGGTTGCCAGAAGATTGCCTTACCAGACTAACAACGATTTGCGTAAAGCCATCAACAACGGCACCGTCAAATATACCGACATCCATCTGAGCCACGTGGCCCAAATGTCCCGCTATGGTTTCTTCTATGGCAACCATGACGTTGACGTAGCCATCGTTGAAGCCTGCGTCATTAGGGATCTCGGCAACGGCATGATCGGCATTGTTCCGACAACCTCGATGGGCAACAGTTCTTCCTTTGTTCAGAGTGCGAAACAAGTTATCATCGAAGTAAATACAAGCCAGCCGGCAGCTCTTGAAGGAATGCATGACTCTTATGTTCCTCTTGATCCTCCGAACCGTAAGCCGATTCCGCTGGAAAAAGTTGAAGACCGCATCGGAACTCCTTACATTCCTTGCGACCTTTGCAAGGTTGCCGCAATTGTTCCCTGCGATATTACCGACAAAGTTCGTCCTTTGGGCGAAATCGATGACGAAGCCAAAGCTATGGGCGCACACCTTGTCGAATTCTTCAAGAATGAAGTTGCCGCTCGTCGTCTGCCTTCCAACCTGCTCCCGCTGCAATCCGGCGTTGGCAGCGTTGCCAATGCGGTTATCAACGGACTTGTAAACTCCGATTTTGAAAACCTGACGGTTTTCACGGAAGTTGTCCAAGACGGTATGTTCGATCTGATTGACACCGGCAAACTTCGCGCGTGCTCCGGAACTTCCCTGAGCCCTTCGCCGGACTGCCTGAAAAAATTCTATGACAATGTAGAGCATTACAAGAAATACATCATTCTGCGTCCGCAGGAAATTTCGAACAACCCTGAGCTGGCCCGTCGTCTTGGCGTTATTGCCATGAATACGGCTATCGAGGTTGACATTTACGGCAACGTTAACTCCACCCATATTGCCGGCACGAAAATCATGAACGGTATCGGCGGCAGCGGCGACTATGCCCGCAACGGCTTGCTGACAGTCTTCTTTACCAACTCTGTGGCCAAGGGCGGAGCGATTTCCTCAGTAGTTCCTTTCTGCTCTCATGTTGATCATACCGAGCATGACGTTGACGTCATCGTTTGCGAACGCGGCGTGGCAGACCTTCGCGGTCTTTCCCCGAAAGAACGCGCTCGCGTCATCATTGACAAGATTGCCAACCCGAAATACCAACCGCTTCTTAACGACTACTTTGAAAGAGCATGCAAAGAATGCGGCAACTGCCAAACTCCGCACATCCTTTCCGAAGCATTGTCCTTCCATGATCGCTTTGTAAAGACCGGAACCATGGAGAAGTAAGAACCATTTTTGCTGCAAGGCGGTATGCAGGCGCCGTTAAGGCGTCGGCTGCCTGCTGATTTGTCGGGAACGCCTTCGGGCTTCTCATAGATTCCGCCTTCGGGTGGAAACACTCTCATTCCATACGGCGGTTCGTCCAGACCGTGGTATGAAAAGTAAAATTTTAAGGAGGATTTGAGAATGGCAAATGAAACACTGAAAGCCGGGTTTGAAGCTTACACTGCAGGTGTGGTAGCGAAATTTGACAAAAACCCCGAGCGCGGCAACCTTGAGCCAAACAGGCTCTACACCCCTCTTGATTTAGAAGGGTTCGATTATGAAAGAGACCTTGGATTACCGGGTCAATACCCCTTTACCCGTGGTGTACAACCCACAATGTACCGTGGACGTTTCTGGACCATGCGTATGTATGCCGGGTTCTCCACTGCTGAAGAATCCAACAAGCGTTATCGTTACCTCTTGGCTAACGGTGGCAGCGGTCTTTCCTGCGCATTTGACCTTCCGACCCAGATCGGCTACGATTCAACCGATGCAATGGCCGAAGGCGAAGTAGGTAAAGTCGGCGTAGCAATCGACTCCCTTGCTGATATGGAAATCCTGTTTGACCAAATCGACCTTTCCAAGGTCTCAACTTCCATGACTATCAACGCTCCGGCTTCCGTACTGCTTTGCATGTACATCGCCGTTGCTGAGAAACAAGGCGTTGCAGCTGACCAACTGCGCGGCACTATCCAAAACGATATTCTTAAGGAATATGCTGCCCGCGGCACTTATATTTTCCCGCCGAAACCATCCATGCGTTTGATCACCAATATTTTCGAATATTGCTCCAAGAACGTTCCGAAATGGAATACGATTTCCATTTCCGGTTATCACATCCGTGAAGCCGGTTCCACCGCTTCCCAGGAAATCGCTTTCACAATCGCTGACGGTATCGCTTATGTTGAAGCAGCTGTTAAAGCCGGCATGGACGTTGACGACTTTGCAGGACGCCTCTCCTTCTTCTGGAACGCACACAACAACGTGCTTGAAGAAGTTGCTAAATTCCGCGCTTCCCGCCGTGTATGGGCTAAAGTCATGAAAGAAAGGTTTGGCGCTAAGAAAGCCAAATCCCAAATGCTGCGCGTTCATACCCAAACAGCCGGCTCCATGCTGACTGCACAACAACCGAACAACAACATCGTTCGCGTTGCTCTGCAAACAGCCGCTGCCGTTATGGGCGGAACCCAGTCTCTGCACACTAACTCCAAGGACGAAGCTCTTGCTTTGCCGACCGAAGAGTCTGTAACCATCGCATTGCGTACGCAACAAATCGTTGCCTGCGAAAGCGGACTGGCTGACACGGTTGACCCGCTTGGCGGTTCCTACTATGTAGAAGCTTTGACCAACAAGATCGAAGCCGAGGCATGGGATTACATTAAGAAAATTGACGAACTTGGCGGCGCTCCCGAAGCAATCGCTAAAGGCTACATCCAAAAAGAAATCCAAGATTCCGCCTACAAATGGCAAATGGATATCGAAAAAGGCAACAAGATCATCGTTGGCGTCAACAAATACCAGACCAAGGAAGAGCCACCGAAAAACCTGCTGCGCGTAGACGGCTCCGTTGGCGAAATGCAAGCAAAGAAAATTGCCGCATTGAAAGCAAAACGCGACAATGCCAAAGTTGCAGAAACCCTTGCTGCTTTGAAAGTAGCTTGCGGTGATGATTCTGTCAACCTGATGCCTTTGATTCTTGAAGCAGTTCGCGCTTATGCGACTGAAGGCGAAATCTGCGGCGTTATGAGAGAAGTATTCGGCGAATACAAATCTCACGTAGCACTGTAAGCGAAACAATTTAGGGAGGGAAAATAATGGATAAACGTATTAGAGTTTTAGTAGCAAAACCAGGTCTTGATGGACATGACCGCGGTGCTAAAGTTGTTGCTCGTGCATTGCGCGACGCTGGATTTGAAGTTATTTACACCGGGATTCGTTTGACTCCGGAACAAATTGCTGAATCCGCATTACAAGAGGACGTAAATGTTGTTGCCCTGAGCTTGCTCTCCGGCGCTCACAACACTTTGTTCCCTAAAGTTGTTGAATTGTTGAAAGCAAAAGGCATGACCGATGTGTTGACTGTCGGCGGCGGCGTTATTCCTGATTCTGATATCCCCGGCCTCAAAGCTGCGGGCATTGCTGAAGTATTCACTCCGGGAACTCCGACCACTGCAATCGTTGACTACATCAACGCTAACGTAAAATAAGGGGTTTATCTAAATCAGATAGCCGGGTTCGACCCGGCTATCTCCTATGATTTTATCAGAACCTCGGCGAGGCGGTGTTCACTTGAATATTGTTGAAGGCGTTTTAAACCATTCCCGTTTGGCATTATCAAAGGCCATAACGGCAGTGGAAAACGAATATGATGAAGCTGTCAGTATTATGACGCAGATTTACCCTCATACAGGTAATGCTTACGTCATTGGTATTACTGGACCACCTGGTGCTGGTAAAAGTACATTAACAGATAAATTGGCCAAAGAATACCGTAAGCGTGGCAAGACCGTTGGTATTGTCGCCATTGACCCCACCAGCCCTTATTCGGGCGGAGCGATTCTTGGCGATCGTATCAGAATGATGGACCTTATTGCTGACGAGGGTATTTTCGTACGCAGCATGGCTACACGCGGCAGCTTGGGCGGCCTGTCTCAGAAATCAGGCGATGCAGTAAAATTAATGGATGCATATGGCATTGAAGTTATCATAGTTGAAACCGTAGGGGTAGGTCAGTCTGAAGTAGACATAGTTAAGACCGCCGATACGACGATGGTTGTAGTGGTTCCGGGTTTGGGTGACGACATTCAGGCGATAAAGGCAGGTATTCTTGAAATCGGTGATTTGTTCACCATCAACAAGGCTGATCGCGAAGGCGTCGATAAACTCAATATTGAAATTGAAATGATGCTGGAGCTGAACCAGGAGAGTGTTGAATGGCGTCCTCCCATCAACCGGACGGTAGCAAGCAAGGATGAAGGAGTTATAGATGTCGTTGATTCGATTGAAGAACACCGTAAGTTCTTGTTCCAAACCGGTAAGATTGAACAAATACGCGCCAGCAGGATTAAAACGGAAATAACGGCCATGATTAACGATCGCCTGGCCCGTTATGTCGATAAGGAAATAATTTCTACGGATGACTTTGCAAACACCGTAATCAAGCTGCAGAATCGTGAAATTGACCCTTATTCCGTAGTTGACAATGTTGTTGATAGTGTTCTTAAGTGACGCTATTTAATAAAAATCAACCCATTATTGAAGGAGGAGAATTAAATGTTTAAATGTATCTGTGTTGACCACATTGGTATTGCATGCAAAGATTTGGACGTATCCAAAAAATTCTACACCGAGGTTCTTGGCTTGACCTGCACCGGTGAAGAAACAGTTGAAGAACAAAAAGTTAAGACTGTTTTCATTCCCTGCGGCGAAACCTTGTTGGAACTTCTGGTGGCTACCTCTCCTGAAAGCCCTATCGCCAAGTACATCGAAAAGAACGGCCAAGGCATCCAACACGTTGCTATTCGCGTTGATGACATTGAAGCCGCTATTGCCGACGTACAAGCCAAAGGTGCTGCCATGATTGACAAGGCTCCTCGCGGTGGCGCGGGCGGCATGGACATCGCTTTTGTTCATCCGAAGTCCGTTGGCATCCTGCTTGAGCTCTGCGCTCCCCATAAATAATTAACGGGAAGCAAGTTTGTGTTCATGCCTCGAAGAGGCCAAACTGCAGCTACACCCACAAAGTGGTGTAAATAAATTAGCTTAACCAATTTAGACGGAGGTGTAATGATTTGTCTACTCAAGCAAAAATTGAGAAAATGATCAAAAAATCCGAGAAGATCATGGCGGCCGGCGGCGAAAAACGTGTTGC
>JAAYIB010000152.1 GCA_012744295.1 Acholeplasmataceae bacterium | reverse complement strand
GTTATCAGGCGGTGAACATGGCGACGAAATATCGGGAATGATGGGTGCAATCATGTTGTATGAAAATGTCGGCAGTTATATATTGGTGGGAATCATCAGTTTCATGGCGGCAGTTGCAATTACATTACTTTGTATTCGTTACCGGAAATAATAAAAAAACAAACAATATGAGGAGGATTTAAAGAATGAAAAAGCGATTTATGAGTGTGCTTCTGATCGTTTGTATGCTGTTCACAATGATACCTGCCGGTTTTATAACAATGGCGGCAGGAAGTGACATTCTTTATGGTGACGCGAACGATAGCGGCAAAGTAGAGTTAGAGGATATACTTCTGATTGAGCGATACATAAGCGGCGAAGAGGTTTCAATCAATCTGAAAAACGCGGATGTCAATGGCGACGGCGTTGTTGACAAAATTGATTCCGAGCTTATCAGAGAATATCTTGTAGGCAATCTAAGCAGTTTAACACCCGTATTGCATACCATTGGTTTTAATACCGATGGCGCGGACCCAATCCCACCCATTCAGGCAGGAGAAGGATACCCCTTTAGGGGGGAGATGCCGACACCCAACAAAGACGGGCATTTCTTTGTTGGATGGGTTTTGGCGGACGGTAACACATATTTCCAAAACGACCATGTGATAGAATCTGATTTTGTGCTTACTGCCGTTTATGAACAGATGGCCGTCATGCAGACGCTAAACATTACATCCTTTAGCTTGTCCGACCAGCTTCCCTCTGTAGGATTTGATGTTACCGGGGATTTTGATAGTGCCGCAAAGGTTAAGGCAAACCTCATTCTTGTAACAAAAGACGGTTCTGACCCTGTCAAAATTGAGGTTTTAGACAACGGTTTAAACTATACAGTCTTTGCACCGGAAGGATTTAAACCGGGTGCTACCTATGAATTAACCCTTGGAGATGGGCTTACATTTGTTGATAAAGAAGAAATGATTCGCACCTGTTATTTTATTATCGCAAAGGATGAAGCAGATAACCTGCAACACAACAACAAGGTTATATTTATCAAGGATACAGAGGAAATGAAATATACGGTGGGCGGCACCGTATATGATGTTCTTGCAGCTACATTGCTGGGCAATGGCGAAGGAGCAGAACACATTGCGGGAACATTCACGATGTCGGGGGGAAGCCTTGCGGTAGGCAATATTGTCTGTATTTACGAAAATATTCATCCCAACGACCGCGATTATACAAACGACGCCAATCACGCCTATGACAATGATGCTATCGCCTATATCCGAATTACATCGGTAAACGGAAACGTCTACGGATTTGAAAGTCTTAATGAAGACGATATAAAAGACGTTCTTCTATTGCCGGACACCATTGTATACAAAGTGGATACACTGCCCACTGCAAACGGCAGTGTCAATAAGCAGGATTATGATACGGCAGCCCGCGCTGCCCTTGGGCAAACCACGGCACCGGCGTTTGATATCGGCGATATTCTGGTTTTCTATACCGGAAGTTTTGATGCGGTTATCAGCAGCAACTATTCTGATGTTGTATACGGTCAAATCACAAGCGTATCGGGAAACCAAGTATCTTATAAGATTGTTACAAAAGAAGCCATTGAAAATCTAACGGGAATGTTTGTATATCAGCAGATTGACGGTCAAAGAATTGTCGATGAATTGACTGCAAAAGAAAAAGGTCAAATGCTTGAAAGCATCCGGGAACAAACCCTAAACAGCGGCTTTATCGAACAGGCGGGGGACTATATGATTAAGTCTGCTTTGGCAACCGAAGCTCTTCAAAGCAGGCTAAGGTCAAATTCTGCAAGCGATGGTGACATAGAAGACTTGATGAACACACCGAACCTCATGTTTGCCGCAACATCATCATCGAGCGGAAAACCTAAGCTTACCGTCGAGGGCGTGTCGGTAACCCCCACATTTATATATGCCAAGCGTTTCAATGGAGGCATAGGAATTAAATTGGAAGTATGTCTTACACTTTCAATTGATACGATGGTTACCCCTACTACAAAAAGCTCCCTTAAAATTGAACTGTCCGCTGCTTTCGAGGAGGAAATAGCGGTTGGCTTTAAAGTGGATGTCGATGATAAATGGGATGGAATAATTCTTGAGGAATTGGATGTTACCGTTTCGGTAGATATACAAAACTACACCTCTGTTTCGGTTGGCGCAAAAATTTATACTGTCGGTGAAACAGAAAAACAAAAATGGGAGGCACTTTCCGATAATTATATTGGTTCCAAGGCAAGTCCTAAGACAAGGGATATGATAAGACAGATTGATAAGCTTGCAAACAAGTTGGATGTACTGATGAAAACCGGGGAACCGGATGAAGAAGGCATTCTTGACAAGATAAAAGCCCTTAAAAACCAGTTGCCCAAGGTGGAAGTAGGCGGGGTGGAATACTCCGTCGATCAACTGGAAGCGGCTCTGGGAGCAAAAGACATCAGCTCTTCCTTTAATGAAGTTTTCAGCGCCAAAACCAAGCCTGAGGCAAAAGTTGGATTAGAACAGCTTATGAACCGCTACACAGAGATGATTAATCAGGAGAGCCAATGGGTAGAGGTTTTCAATAAGGAGCTTTTTGAAAAAGAATTTCATATTAAAATCATTGCTATAAAAATAAGCCTTAATTTTATTGTCCGCGCGCATGTTAATATCGCCCTTGGCGCCGATATAGAATACGAGGTCGGTAAACGCTATACTTTCTGGATTCATGTTTTTGAAAAAGAGGCAGGCTCCAGCGAGATTGATTTGCTCGATGAAAGATTTGGCTTTCAATTCTATGTCATGGGTACCTTAGGACTTAAGGTCGGTATTAAAGCCGAACTTGCCGTTGGTATCATCAGCACAAAGATTGCCAGTGTCGGTGCCAATGTTGAGTTTGGTCCTTATGTAAAGCTATATGGTTATTTCGTCTATATTTATCAAAAGCTCAGACCGGCAAACACCCAGAGTTGGAATGTATCGGAGGAGATGTTAGGCGCTTTATATATTGACTTCGGATTATACATCACTGTGAACTTCAAGGCGCAAGCCTTTGATGATAAGTTTGTGTATGAACCCACTTTGTTTGATGGGGAATTTCCGCTGCTTACAGTAGGGACACGGCAAAACGTATATGATTTTTCCTTCCACCCCGACAAAAAGGATATTTTGTACATAGATGATGAAGACGCCGATAGTTCCACCGGCATCACCATGTCCCTGCCACAGGTTTATCGAGGTATGCAGACAATTGATTTGGTGACAGGGCAAAAAACACAGAAAACCTATTCTTTCGACAATTATCATGTTACATTTAATGACTCCCGCTTTTCTATAAACAATAAGGGGGTGATTAATGTTCATGTTCCGTCTACCGGTGTCAGATACATACAAGCAGAAATGCGTATTGTTTGGAAGGTGGATAAACTGGCGTTCAGTAAGTTTGATACGGACATTACCGTGCCTGTTATTTGGACAAATATGACCACAACCGAACGGAGCGAGAAATTTAATGTGAGTGTCGCTGTGGGCAACCTTGAGGAGGGCTATCAAACGGTATGGAACGACCGCTACTCTCGGCTTGATGTCTTTGATTTGCCGACAGAGCAAGAGATTCTTGAGAGGATTCTTTATCCATTGTATGATGATAACGGCAAGAATTTAAGATATGGAGAGGTTATCGGATACAATGACCAATCAACAGGGCTAAGTATAACCTCTGACCGGGTGTTTTTATTCGATATCTCACCTAAAACATACAACATTACTGTTAAAGATGTTCATCATGCCGACGGAAGCGTCACCGACCTTACCCTGAAAACACAATATGGAAAATCATTTAATTTTGATGAATTAAAACAAACAGGTAAAGATAACAGCGCTGCAAGCGAATACACATCTTTCAGCAATTTGCTTGATAAAGACGGCAATATGTTTGATATGAGCAGCATAGTGAATTTAGAGTTTATCGCAAAATATGGTACCAATCCGGAGTTTACAGCAAACTATATTGACAATGCCAAAACTGCCACCTGTACCTTTGTCGGTGTCGTTGGTGTAGACCCGGTAACGATTACGTTTAAATCAAGAACCATCCCTAATTTAGGTGATTTAAACGCGTATGTAAGAGAAAAGGCCGGAGAGGGTGCCATAATTGCAGATATATCCCCCGTTATTGAACGAACGGAACATTCCATCAATTATGTCGTTACTTGTAAGTTGGCAGAGCCGGCCCCGGTATACTATGTTATCTTTGATACAAAGGGCGGAGACCCCATAAAGACTCATGAATATATGAAAGGCTCTGTGCTGTTCCCGGTGGAACCAACGCGTACAGGATATACCTTTGCCGGTTGGTATTACGCTGTTGACCATACACCGTTTAGCTTTGATGGGAAGTTGATGCCCGCACATAATCTTCCGCTCTTTGCAACATGGACTGCAAATACATATACACTCACCTTTGATCCGGGCGATTATGGCGAAGTTACCACACAGGCTCAGGTGTATGACCAACCAATTTACCAGTTTCCGCCCTCGCCTACCAATGATATGTTTAAGTTTTTAGGTTGGTATGATGGAGACGGCATCAAAATGCAACCCGGCGTGTTATACCAAAAAGCATCAGATCAAACCTTTGAAGGTCATTGGGAACTTAAAAAGACTTTTAACCCGGATTGGATTATTTGCAATGCAAATCAAACATCGGACTACAACAAGCAGGTGCAAGCCGTCAGCTTTTCCATGGCAAGCGGATACGAGAGTTTAAAATCTTCGATAGTTGTTGAATACAAGCAACAAGGTGCGGATACTTGGACATCATCAAAGCCGTTCAACGCAGGCGGATACGATGTTAAGTTCACAAGGCCGTCTGATGGCAATTACCTTGACATGGGAGAAAAAGTGGTCAGCGGAGCGGTCATTATCAAAAGAATACCTATGGTCACAGGCGGCGGAAACCTTGCTGCGCCGGCCGTATACGCCCGTGGCGGTTCTGTTGCGATAGGCCGTCCCACCGGCATTTTGGGTGACGGTGAGATATCTTACATCCTGCTTAAATCTGACGCAAGCAGGACATACACCAACACAACAGGGTTTTTCACCGATTTGCCCGCCGGCACCTACATCGCTTATGTGTCTGTAGCAGAGGGGAACAATTACCTCGCGGCAACTTCTAACGCTAATAGCATTACAGTTACAGGCTACCAGAGCGGTCCTTACAGCGCACAGATACGTATTGTTACCACAGACGGAACCGATGCCCAAATAACAGGCGGTTTGTATGTGAGAACGCCATCAGGCCTTAAAACAAAATCTCATTCAACCATCTTGGATCATGGCGGCAATGATTTTGAAGCCGGTGACGATCATACTTATGAACTCGGAGGCGGGCTTGTACCTTGGGGCATTACCGGGGGATGGATATTTAAAGGCAGCAATAAAGGCGTTAGGCCGGCTTGGTCTTTCACATCGTATCTTAGAATTTATGGGGACGGCACGAAATGGTCGGGCTGGGTTAATAATTATATATCCGGCAATGAGGTTGGCGAAAATGTGACCCTTGAGAAATATGATGAAAACTTCCTGCGGAGGAATATCACCACCAAAGTGCCTTTGTCGGATAATATCGGCAACATTGATTTGGCACAGACAACCAACTACAGTTATTCCCATGACTGCACTATTACAGACCAGTTTATGAATAACTATAACCCCATGGATTATGTCGGTTCGCCAATATTTTCAGTGACTTCTGGAAATCCGGCATATGACAGCTTTATCATCTTAACCGGAATGACATCCTTTGAGATTGATAATAAAGGTTTGGCAGAATATTTAAAACTGTTCGGAGGAGAAGCGCCCAAATATACGATAAGTCTTGAATATCCGAGAAACACGGTCAATAACATAAACAATGTCGACAGAAATAAAATAGAAACCGTCCTTTTGTCAACCAATATCCCTGCGCAGGCTTATCAAGGAGCCAATACCGGCACACAGCAAACATCTTTTGCAATGCCAATGTCATTAATGTTAAGATCCGGAACCGGTGCAGTAAATTTGCTTATCGACGCGGATGACGTGGTTCTAAACCGCGGGAAGGAGTTTGAGGTTCCCCTGACTGTTAGCACAGATACGCCAATCTGGGGTGTTTTGGCCGGTGTTAGTTTTGATATCAGCGTTCTGGAGTTGACCGAAGTTGCAACCGGCAGTATTTTCAGTGAGGAACAGTTCACATTGCAAAGGGATTTAACCACAGGGACTTTTAGATTTTTAACAACAAGAACTACACTGGATACGGTCGTTCCCGCCGGCACCCTTATCACCCTTCGGTTTCTTGTGAGGGATGGTGCGGAAGATAAGGCAACGGAGATTTGCATTGAATTGCTTGAAGCAGTAAACACCGTCGCTTCCGTTTCGGTTGAAAAAGGTGTTAACATGAATGTCACCATAGACAATACGGCCCCGATATTGACGGGTGATATAAACGGAAAGACATTCTGTGAGGCTACTGAATTTATCGCAGCGGATGAAAACATCGATACGGTAGAGGTCAACGGGCAATCGGTTGAAATCGTGAACAACACATTCACCGTTCAGCCTTTTGATGGTATTTCAACCATTGTTTTGACCGATAAGGCGGGCAATACAACGACTGTTACTATTACGGTGAATGACGGGCATACTTGGACACCGGGGCAAATTACAAAGCCGGCAACATACTTTGAAGACGGAGAGCAGGAATGCGCCTGCCGGGTTTGCGGAGAAACGAAGTTAGTTGCTATTCCCAAACTTATTGACACAACTTCGCCGGCGGGGAACATTTCCATAGACACGCACAATTGGAACAGTTTCCTTAATACCGTTACATTTGGTCTTTTCTTTAAAGAAACACAAACCGTTTCAGTCAGTGCAAGTGATGCCGAAAGCGGTGTAGATAAGATATATTATTCTCTGTCCGACAGAGCGCTGTCTGAAACAGAAGCTGAAAACATCGCAGATTGGGCGGAGTTCAGCGATTCTTTCAATATTGACCCCAATAACAATCATGTGGTTTATGTAAAAATCACCGACAAAACAGGCAATAGCACGATCATAAACACAGACGGCATTGTTCTTGACAACATCATTCCCCAAATCAGCGGCGTAACGGACGGTGCAGTCTACTGTGAAGCCGTTACTGTGACCGTGTCCGATGACAACTTGCATACGGTTACATTAAATGGGGAGGAAGTAAGTCTAAACAATGGACAGGTAACCGTAAATCCCGCCGCAGGGGAACAAACCATCATCGCAACCGATAAATCCGGAAACAGCACATCGGTTACGATAACGGTTAATGATGGACATACATGGGATAGTGGTGTGGTGACGGTGGAGCCGACAGCAGAAAAAGAAGGTTTAATAACCTATACTTGCACGTTCTGTGGTGTAACCAAAACCGAACCTATTGAAAAACTACCCCCGAGTATGACCAAAGGAGAAGGCCGTTCCTATCGGTTGGGAGACGGCGGCACCCTCATCTTTCGCTCAAATGCTGCCTTTGAAGATTTTATACATGTCACGGTGGATGGCGATGTCCTTCATCCGAGTCATTACAATCTCTCCGATGGAAGCATTGTTATAGAGCTAAAAGAGGAATACCTCGAAACCCTTTCGGCGGGAACATATACAATCGGTATCGTCTCAACAAGTGGAACGGCTTCCGCTGAATTTACTATTGAAGAGAAAAAGCAAGATGATAAAGCTCCTAAAACCGGGGATAACAGCAATATGTATTTATGGTTCGCACTGCTCTTTGTGTCGGGAGGAATGGCTATTGCATTGAACATCAAAAGCAAAAAAAGAAAGGCAGTAAAATAGATTCATAACATTAATGGAACCGCCTTTGGGGCGTTCGCACAGAGGTTTGTAAAAACTTATTTGATAGCTACTTCAAGCGGAGCAAAAGGAGAGCAGGTGTGTTCAAGCGTGATAATCCCCTATTGTTAGACATTAATCTAATCAATTAAATCGCTGCCTTAAAATCTTGAACAAGCGGTTGGAATTTCCAGCCGCTTGTTACCTTTTTAAAAGGGTGATTAAGAGAAAAACAAAGAAGCAATTAGAGCGTGTTCACGCTACCGTTCAACGCCAATCTTTTGACGGATTTCAAAATGTCTGCTATATGCAAAATAACTAATGAAACGAGCCGGGTGCCGCAAAACGGCATCTTCAATTTGTGATTAGTATTAAATGGCGAAAAAGAATAAAAATTTAAAAAACGCCAAGTTTTTGCTTTCTGCCCCATAGGCGGCAATTATTAAAATCACCGCTCCATATCTCTTGACCTTGGTTTTTTCTGCGGAAGATTTTTCTCCGCCTTTTTAACCTCCGCTTTTAAAGCCGAATATGCGGCATACGCCTTGTGCCTTTCGGGTAAAATTCCGTTATATTCTTCAGCCCCGTTTGCGGATTTCAAGCGCACATCAACCCGCTTCAAATTTTTATGGGCGGCTTCAAAACGCGCATATAAATCGGCAAGCGGGGGTGGCTCCGGGTTTTTCGTTTCCGCAACCGCTTTTTTGTATTTATCAAGCTGCGTCATGATGGACGGCTTTTCTGCTTTTGTGGTATTAACGGCGGGAGCAACCGCCGCCTTCAACCAGCCCTTAAACTGTTTCAACTTCGCTTTAATTGCAAACAGAATTTGATTTATGCGGGAAATTTCCCGATTCATATTTCCACGCTCGGTGACAATACCTTTGCGTTCCATCTGCGTGGCGGCGACACCCATGTGAACGGTTGGGATTTGTTCAATGTTTTGCCGTTCATATGAGCGGTGGTCGATACGGGATTCGTGACTGTACTTTTCCAAAGCGGCATTGGCGGCGATTTCCCATGCCGCCCGCCATTGCTCCGCTTTTGTGGGTTCGTTCCAGTCAACTGTGTTGACTTTATAGGACTTAAATTCGCCGCTTTTTAATTTAATACGTTCTCCGTTTTCATCTAAAACATACTCCTTTCTCGATTTCGCGCCCCATGTCCCGCACTGTTCAAATGGGCGCATGGTTAAAAGAATATGCGCGTGAGGATTACCGCTGCTGGTATCGTGAATACAAATATCGGCACACATTCCTGCCGAAACAAAATGCGTTCTCACATAATCACGGGCAAGGGAAATATTTTGCTCCATTGTTAGTTCAGCAGGCAGGGCAAGTTCAATTTCACGAGCAAGCTGTGAGTTTTTTGCTTTTTCTATTTTTTCAACCGCATTCCATAAAACGGCACGGAGCGAGCCGCTCTGGCAGTTTACATATTCAGCAGGCGCATTATCCAGCAACAGTATTTCAGTATGAACAACACCGCTTTTTCTGGTGTAGTCATGGGTGATTCCGTCATAATCGTTTGTGATTTTTTCTCCGCTCCGATAAGCGGCTGCAGCAACGGCGGATTTCCCTTTACCGCGCGAGATTATTTTGATGCTGCAATGATATATTGCCATTCGGCAGCACTCCTTTCGTCGTTCTCTGAAAATGAAAAAGCGGCAACCGGTATCCGCACTGCGGGATACTGATTGCCGTCGCGTTCGTTTTGGCGTGGGGGTAGGAATCGTTGTGAAAATGGCGGTCAGTCAATTTTGCAACACTTCCGCAGGGGGCGGCGCACGCCCCCTGTTTGCGACGAACGGCGCAAAGGCTCTCCGCAGGAGCGCCAGTCGGGCGTCCGACCGCACACACCGCGAAGCGGTGTATAAGTGCGCCCTTAGTAAACTAAGGGAATAGAACGCTGCTCACCATCTTGCTCCGTGACCGCCACTTTTTCGGCTACAGCCGTTGTACCGCTGTTTACCCTCCATTGTGATTTTTCATCCGCCGCCTCCTTGCCCTGTACAACCAATCCGTCAAGAATTTTTCGGGCGTGTTCGGTTGCGATGGTCTTTTCAAGAAAAGCTTTAATTTGGTCGTTGGTGAAAGTGTCCGCACCCGAAATAAGGCTTTCCAAAATTGCCCCGCGCTCAATCAACCGCTTTGTCCGAGCTTTGCGGTCGGCTTGCTTTTGTAAATTAAGAAGCCGCTTTTTCTCGTTTTCAAGCTGGGATATTTTTTCTTGCAGGGTGTCGATTCTTTCGGTGGTGGTTTTTGTAGATGCCATAAATAAACTCTCCAATCGTAATAAATTTGGACGCAAAAAGGCGGCTACGATAAAAACCGTAACCGCCTTGTGTCTGATTGATATATTGGCTTACGCCGTTTTTCGTTCCTGTGCCGCTATCTCTGCGGCTTTTTTCTCGGCTCGCTTTCTGCGTTTGTATTCACGCTGATATGCGCGCTCTTTTTCTTTTTTAGGGCCTTCTTCGATAATCGATTCCGATTCCCCCGGAACATCAAACTGCCCGATATAGTTGAGATAAATATCTACCCGCTGAACACGGCTGCCGCTGGATTTATCGCCCTCGTGGACGATGACCTTTTCCACAAATTCATAAAGCATAGCGGGAGTCAGCTCCGAAAAATCGGTGTACCGTTTCGCCAATTCCACAAACTTGTCGGCGCGGAAGGTGTCCGCTTCAAACTGCGCCAGCTCCGCTTTTAATTTATCGGTCTGTGTTTCCAGTTGCGCTTGCTCGGATTCATAGCCCTGCGATAACTGTTCAAAGCGTTTTTCGGCAAGCCGCCCCGCCACAAAATCTTCATAGGTTTTACGGAATAATAAATCCAGCTCCGCAATCCGTTTTTCATTTTTGGCGATTTGCTTTTTGTTCGTTTTCGCGGAATCGCTTTGCTGTACCGCCGACGCTTCGCGTATCAGATTAATAAAATCGGATTCGTTGCTTCGGGCAAAAGAGGTGGTGCGCTGTATCGTTTCCAAAATGAGAGCGTTCGCCGTACCCGCTGTGATAAAGTGTGTGGTGCAAGGCTCACAGCGCGGACCGAACTTATCCGCACCGGGACACTTGTAATCGTTACGCGCCGAAACCGTCATCATTTTGCCCGTATAATAGCTTGGTCGCTCATATGCGTCACGCCTGTGATTATACATACGCTTGCCGCAATCGGCACAGTATAAAATCCCCGTCAGCGGATTCGATTCGCCTGTGGTGTCTGTACGGCGTTTGACCGTCCGGCTTCTCTGTGCGTTTTTCCACGTTTCGGGGTCTACAATTGCCTCATGGGTATTTTCAAAAATCACCCATTCGTCCTGTGGATTTTTGATAATTCGCTTGTCCTTGTAGGATTCTTTGGTGGAACGAAAATTAACGGTATGCCCCAAATATTCGGGCTTTGCGAGCATGGCGGATATTTGAGAACACGCCCACCGGCAGGGATATTTAATAGCCTTGTTTCTCTGCGTTCCAAGTCCCATTTTACCAAGGTAAACGCCCGGCGTTTCAATGCCCCCCGCTTCTAATATTTTCGCAATCTGAAACGGACCTTTGCCGCTTGCCGAAAGCGCGAAAATTCGGCGTACCACTTCGGCGGCTATCGGGTCAATTATCCACAAATTTTTATCCTCGGGGCTTTTTAAATATCCGTAGATGCAACTGTTGGTAACTCGCTTGCCATTTTTGCCTTTGGACTGGTACACCGCCTTTACTTTTCGGCTGGTGTCGCGGGCATACCACTCCGCCATAATATTCAGGAATGGCGCAAACTCACTGCTTGCGCTGTCCTCGCTGTCGATGTTGTTACTGATAGCGATAAATCGAACATTATGCTGTCTGAAGAATACCTCGGTATAAAACCCGACTTGCAGATAATCACGCCCGATTCGGCTCATGTCTTTTGCGATGACTGCACCGATATTCCCGGCTTCGATTTGCGCAATCATTTCCTTAAATCCCTTGCGCTCAAAGGTTGTGCCGCTCACGCCGTCATCACAAAAATGAACGAAACGCGCATAACCGTTTTTGACAGCGTAATCCTCAAGGATTTTCTTCTGGTTAGTGATAGAATTTGATTCTCCCGTAATCTCATCGTCGCGGGAGAGGCGGCTGTATAAAGCCGCTGTTTTTGATGCGTTCGACTGCTTCATAGGATACTCCTTTCGACGCATAAATGCGCCGGCAGTCGGTTCACTCGTAGCATTCTTACGATACCACAAAGGTTAGGAAAATGCAAAGCATTTTCGCGTGTG
>JAAYIB010000151.1 GCA_012744295.1 Acholeplasmataceae bacterium | reverse complement strand
CTGTCATAGGGGTCGATTAACACGGCCGCCTCTCCCGCAACTTCCGGCAGGGCCGAAAGGTTCGACGTTATAACGGGCGCACCGCAGGCCATGGCTTCAAGCACGGGCAGGCCGAAGCCTTCGTACAGCGAGGGATAAACGAATACGGCCGCGCCGCTGTAAAGAGCGGCAAGTTCTTCGGCTGCAAGGTTCTCAATCAAGACGAGGTTTTCTCCGCCCTTGTCCCATAGCTCCTCGTTTCTCCAACTGCCGCCCACAACCACAAGCGTGTGGCTGTTTGCAAAATTTTGCAAAAACACCTCTATTAATCTTTGATTGTTTTTTCTATATTCGCCGCCGCCAATGGCAAGGATGAACGGCTTTTCTATACAATATTTCGCCAGGACGCTTCTGATGGCCGAAATCTCCTTAACCGCTCTGAAAGCCGGGCTTACCGCAAGATGCACGACATCGATCTTTGCTGCTTCGACGCCGAGGTACCTGTAGATTTCCTGCCTTGAAAAATGTGAAACCGTTATAACCCTGTCGCTGCTTTTAATCGTCATACCCATCAGTAACTCATAATATTTTCTTGCCGCAGTGCCTTTCAGATACTGCCGGGCAAAAACGAGAGGAATAACGTCATGTATCGTTACTACCTTGCTCCCGCCAAAGACAAGCGGCAGAGAGTAGTTTTTTGTCTGATGCACCAGTTCTATTTGTTCGTTCCTGAGCCAGCGTAACAGACGA
The DNA here is from genome assembly GCA_012744295.1 of Acholeplasmataceae bacterium. Classification (GTDB taxonomy): domain Bacteria; phylum Bacillota; class Negativicutes; order Acidaminococcales; family Acidaminococcaceae; genus JAAYIB01. The sequence continues at coordinate 884 of JAAYIB010000151.1, read as the reverse complement.
AACTGGTCTTCCGCCAGCATATGAAGCGCACTGGCGGCCCGCACGCAAAAGTTTCCGTGGGCGAATGCCGCTTCGGACTTGAATACGGCAATCTCCAGACCCGGCAATCGCCGCAGATGCGCGGCAAGTTCACTTGCATAAACGCCTATGCCGCTATAAGGTTTTCCGTTGTCGGTAAGAGCAACTCTCATGATGCTATCAACCTGCCCGCAAAATTATTTGTCGTTTCCGTTTTTCGGCACCGGTTTGAATGAAGCGTTGTCTCAATATGCGCCTTTGCCCCCTAAAACCACCTTGACCGTCCTCAGCAACAGGTACAGGTCCAGCCATACGGACCAGTTGCGCACATACCAGGAGTCCATGGCAACCCTTTCGCAGTAGGTCGTGTCGCTTCTGCCGTTGACCTGCCAGATGCCGGTGATTCCCGGAGGAACAAGCAGGTATTCGTCGATACAGTCCCCATATTTCGGCAGTTCCTCCTCTATGACCGGCCGGGGTCCGACAAGACTCATCTCGCCCTTTAAGACGTTCCAAAACTGGGGGAGCTCGTCAAGGCTCGTCCTGCGCAAAAGTCTGCCCATCCGCGTCACGCGCGGGTCATGCTTTAATTTGAAATTTTCTTCCCATTCTTCTCTTGCAACAGGATTTCCTTGCAGATATTCCTGCAAAACGCTTTCGGCGTCAGGCACCATGGTACGAAATTTGTAACAGAGAAATTTCCTGCCGTTTCGGCCTATTCTCTCGTGGGCAAAAACAATCGGTCCCGGGGAGTCAAGGAAAATGGCAATCGACAGCAGGATAAAAAGCGGAAACAATAGAAAGCAGGCAAAAAGCGAAAGAATTATGTCGGCAATACGTTTGGCCAAGAAGTTTATCCCGCCAGT
>JAAYIB010000150.1 GCA_012744295.1 Acholeplasmataceae bacterium | reverse complement strand
CTTTTTCTCCGTCTCCCGCCTTTTCCCTGCCGCATTTGTCTCGGGAAAAATATAAATTGCGAATTTAGCAATTTCTCATTAAAAACCGCAAACTTCTTAACATAAAAAAAACACCACGAATGTGGTGTGATTTTTTGTTTTGGTGCGGTTGGTGGGATTTGAACCCACACGAGTCTCCCCGCCACCCCCTCAAGATGGTGCGTCTGCCGTTCCGCCACAACCGCCTGCAATGATGTCCTGTCACCAAATGAATTTGGTGCGGTCGAGAGGATTTGAACCTCCACAGGGTTGCCCCTACTAGCTCCTGAGGCTAGCGCGTCTGCCGTTCCGCCACGACCGCGCATCATTTATCGGCAACATTGATATGATAGCATATCAGGCTTTAGCCGTCAATACTCCACCAAACGATTTTTATATAATTTGTAGTATTGTCCACGGTCATACAAGACGTTTTTAACATATTCACGGGTATCCGAATAAGGAATCGCCTCTATGTTGCCAAAGTCAGGACTCCAACGAAAATCCTCCATCCATCTGCGCGTGACGCCCCTGCCCGCATTGTAGGCGCTCAGCATCAGCACCCTGTTTGTGCCGAATTCATGCTCGAGCTCGCTCAGATACCAGCATCCCATCCTGATATTGGTTTCCGCCTCAAGCAAGCGCTCTGTCGAAAAATCACTGAAGCCCATTTCCCTGGCAATCCACTCACCCGTCTCCGGCATTATCTGCATCAGACCCATTGCCCCCGGCTTTGATTTCGCCTCGATGCGGAACCTGCTTTCATTTTTGACGACCGCGGCAACAAGAAACGGGTCAAGCTTGTTCTTCCTGCTGTATTCGATGATTTCTTCCTGATATGGCCAAAGATAGACAAACCTCATCTGTACCGCATCCGAACGCCATACCTGCCAAACCGCGAACAGGATACAGACCAGCAATGCCGCATGAAGCCAATGCCTGCTTTTTCTCTTTTTGCGCAAGCGTATCCCCCCGCTATTTTATGGTCTTTTCCCAGGCAGCAGCTATCTGCTTTTCTGTTTCCTGCCAAGTTCCTTCATTAATTATAATCACTGTTGCATACCTGCGCTTTTCCGCAAGCGGCAGCTGCGCCGCGATACGCTTTCTGACCTCGTCTTCGGTCAGACCGCTTCTTTTCATGGTTCTTTGCAGCTGCGTCTCGATGCTGACCTCAATCAGCCACACTTCGTCCATCTTTTCGTGCCAGCCTTTTTCTATCAACAGAGGTATGTCAAGCACTGCGGCTTTTTCGCCTCTGCGCCGGCATTCGTCAAGAAAACTATCAGCCTGTTGCCAGACATAGCGGTGAACAATTCCTTCAAGCAGGTTCAAACGCTCCTTATTTTCAAAAACAATAGCCGCCAGCACGTCTCTTTTAATGCCGCCGCCCGGTTCTAAAATCTCCCTGCCAAAGGCCGCGGCAACCTTTTCATAACAGGCACAGTCAGGCAAAAGAGCCTGCCTTGCCGCCTCATCTGCGTCGAACACCATGGCGCCGAGACGTCTCAGCTTGTTGGCGACTGAAGTCTTGCCTGAACCAATGCCTCCCGTAAGACCAATAACCTTCATCACAAACACCCCTTAGCGTTGACAATTTGCGCAATAGGTTGTGCCCCTGCCGGCAACTTTTGTACCGATGAGTTCTCTGCCGCACTTTTTACAAGGCTGTCCTTTGCGGCCATAAACCAGCAGATGGTGCTGGTTTGTGCCCTGCGTGCCGTTCCCGTCGACATAATTGCGAAACGTGGTACCGCGGTTTTTGATGCCCTGCCGTATAACCTTGTTTACGCTTGCGACAAGTTCCTTCAGCTCTTTCCTGCTCAGGCTGCGGGCCGGTTTCTGCGGCAGAATGCCTGCCTGGGCAAGCGCCTCGTCTACATAGATGTTGCCCAAGCCCGCCACCGCTTCTTGGTTAAGCAGTACGCCCTTGATGGCGCCTGTTCGGTTTTTGACGATTTTCTCCAAATACTCCGCGGAAAATTCACTGCTTCCGGGCTCCGGCCCCAATTTTTCCAAACCGGGAAGGGAAATGTCGTCATTGACGATCAGATGCATTGTGCCAAACGTCCTGATATCACAAAACCACAATGTCTTGTCACCCGTCAGGTCGAACCTGACCTTGGCATAGGGCGGTTCTGCCGCATCGCTGTCGGCTGCAACAAGCGCCCCCGTCATTCTTAAATGAATGACAAGCCGGAGGTTGGTGTTAAACTCTATAATAAGATATTTGCCTCTTCTTTTCAGTTCCCTTACGCTTTGTCCCACCAGAATGTCCGCGAAGTTCTCAGGCGCCGGGTGCTTAATCATCCTCGGCAGCCTGATGTCGACATGTTTCACCATTTTGTTCACAATGTGCGGCTTAAGGGTTTTTCTGACTTGTTCTATTTCAGGCAATTCTGGCATCTTTCTTCTCCTTAGTCAATCTTGTCGGCTTACTTTGTTTCTGCCCAGTTCCTGCCAAAAGCAACGTCTGCCACGAGCGGCACGGAAAGCTTGACGCTGTTTTCCATTATCTCCTTGACCAGCAAGCCGACTCTTTCCTTTTCATTTTCACAAACTTCAAGCACAAGCTCGTCATGCACCTGCAGCAACAAACGGCTCTTCAGGCCGGAGGCCTTTAACGCCACGTGCACCCTTATCATAGCAAGCTTGATGATGTCGGCGGCGGTTCCCTGTATCGGCGTGTTGATGGCTGTTCTTTCGGCAAAGCTGCGCAGGTTGAAATTCTTGTTGTTAATGTCGGGCAAGTAGCGCCGCCGCCCGAACATGGTAGAAACATAGCCGTTATTCCTTGCTTCGGCCACAATTCTTTCCATATAATCCTTCACGCCCGTGTAACGCTGGAAATAACTCTCGATGTATTTCGCGGCTTCGTTCCGGCTTATTCCGAGCTGCCGGCCGAGGCCGTAGTCGCTGATGCCGTAAACGATTCCGAAGTTGACGGCCTTAGCCCGCGTCCTCATCTCCGGCGTAACATCCTTTAGAGGAATTTCGAAAACTTCCGCTGCGGTTCTGGCATGAACGTCCTGGCCCTTGCCAAAAGAGTCCAGAAGGAGCTCGTCCTCCGCCATATGTGCCAGAACCCTTAATTCCACCTGGGAATAGTCGCAGGACATCAGAAAATCATAGCCTTGTCCGGGCACAAACATCGCGCGCATCCTTTTGCCGGCTTCCGTCCTTACAGGTATGTTCTGCAAATTGGGTTCCGTGCTGGAAAGACGGCCGGTTACCGTTACCGTCTGTTGAAAATGGGTGTGTACACGCTTGGTCTTTTTGTTAATCAGCGGCTTCAAGCCTTCAAGATATGTAGAATAAAGCTTTGTCAGCTGCCTGTGCTGTAAAATCGTTCCAAGCAGCGGGTGATGCTTTTCAAGTTCCTCTAAAACGCTGACATCGGTAGAATAACCGGTTTTGGTCTTTTTAATCACAGGCAGTCCGAGTTTGTCAAACAAAATCGTACCAAGCTGTTTCGGCGACTTGAGGTTAAAGGGTTCGCCCGCCTGTTCGTAGGCCGTTTCTTCCAGCTCGCCGATTTTTTTGGCAAATTCCATTGTAATGTCCGAGAGCAGCTTTTCATCAACGGCGATGCCGGTCAGCTCCATTTCCGCCAAAACGGGCAGCAGCGGGAGCTCAAGTTCTCTATATAGCGCAAGAAGTTTTTTTTCAGCCATGAGTTTCGACAGCAAAGGCCGAAGCGCCTCCAAGTCCTGTACCGTGCCGCCGTCGTTCTTCACGAGATAGCGGTCGGCGAGCGTTTTGAGCGTGTAGCTGCCCTCGCCGGGTTCGGCCAGATAAGCCGCCAGCGCGCAGTCATCCTCAATGCCCGCCAGCCTGACGCCTTGGGCAAGACAGGTCTTGAAAAACTCTTTGCCTTCGCAAAGTATCTTCTTCATCGAAGCGTCGGCAAGATACTTGAATACCTCCTGCCATGCTCCGCTTTCGTGCGGGAAGTGATAAACCTTGCCGTCAAAAAGCAGCGACAGACCGGCAAAAGCAAGCTCTGGCAAAGTCCCCTCCGTTTCTTCCGTCAAACAAATCGGCGCAGCGGAAGCCTTGATTGCGGCAAACAAAGCCGCGGCCTCTTCAACCGTCATAATTTGCTTTCTTGGCATCCTCACAACCTCCGAGTAGACCTCTTCGCCGAAAAGGTCAAAGGTTTCCGGTTCGCCCGAACCCAGCACGGCCGCAAAGCGTTCCCAAAGGTTTCTGAACTCAAGCTCCTGCATCAAAGCTTTCGCATCAGGCTTCATCCCCTTCAGCAAATGCTGCTCGAGGTCAAGCTCGATCGGCACATCGGTGAAGATCCTTGCCAATTGCTTTGATAAAATGGCTTTTTCCTTGTTTTCTTCGAGTTTTCCCTTAAGGGACTTGCCTTTTATTTCTTCAATGTTGGCAAGCACATTCTCGACGCTTTGGTATTCGGCAATAAGTTTCATTGCCGTTTTCGGACCTACGCCCGGTACGCCGGGGATGTTGTCGGACGCGTCTCCCATCAGGCCCTTTAAATCTACAAGCTGTGATGGTTCAAGCCCCTCGTAGTTTGCCTTGAATTCTTCAACATCAAACTCCTGGATGTCTGTTATGCCCCGCTTCGTATAGAAGACCTTGACGTTATCCTTCAGAAGCTGCAGCTCGTCACGGTCACCCGTAACGATGATTACCTCCGCCTCGTCGGACTTATGAAGGGCAAAGGTGCCGATAATGTCGTCGGCTTCATAGCCTTCGAGTTCAAGGACGCTGATGTTCATAGCTTCAAGAAGCTTTCTGGCAATCGGAAACTGCTCCGACAATTCCGACGGAGTTTCCTTTCTCTGCGCCTTGTAATCAGCGTACATATTATTTCTGAAGGTAACGCGGGACTTGTCGAAGGCAATCGCGATCCACTTCGGCTTGACATCGCTTATTACTCGCAAAAGCATATTGCAAAATCCGTAAACGGCTCCCGTATTGAGCCCCTTTCTCGTCATTAGAGGCGGCAGGGCGAAAAATGCCCTATGAATCAGACTGCTGCCATCAACTACCAAAAACTTATCTGCCACGTCGTCACCGCTTTCCCGGGTATTTACACCATTTTATTATAGCATAATGCGAGCAATAATAACAAAACCGCCTGCAGCTTTGCTTTCACAAAACCACAAGCGGTCGGAAGTTATTTTTACATGCACTCTTTAATTGCTTCGGCCATTCTCCTGATGCCTTCGATGATTTTCTCGTCCGGCATGTTGGAATAATTTATACGCATGTTGCGGTCGGTCTTGCCGTTGGGATAAAAGGCGTCTCCGGTTACGCCGGCAACATTTTTCTCCAGGCACTTTCTGAAAATTGCGTTCGCGCTTGTGCCTTCAGGGAAGGTCAGCCACAGGAAGAGGCCGCCTGCGGGATAGGTCCACTCAACACCGTCCGGCATCATTCTTTCCATGCTTTCCACTATAACGTCACGGCGATGCCTGTAAAGATTCTTGATTTTTTCAACATGTGCGTCGAGGTCATAATATTCCATATAAGCATCCGCAAGGCCCTGGTCAAAGTTTGACGTATGCAGGTCTGCACTTTGCTTTATTTTGACGTATTCAGAAAGCACTTCCTGCTTCGCGGCAACCCAGCCCAAACGAAGTCCCGGGCAGAATATCTTCGAAAAAGTGCCGAGAAAAATTACCAGACCCTTGGTATCCATCGATTTCAAGGAAGGGAAGATTTCTCCTTCAAACCGCAGTTCCCCGTAAGGATTGTCTTCAATTACAGGCAGGTTGTGCTTATTGACGACCTCCATAAATTTTACACGCCGCTCCATACTCCAGGTGCGCCCCGTCGGATTTTGAAAGTCCGGTATGACATAAATAAATTTGCAGCGTTCTGTCGTCGCCAGAATTTTGTCCAATTCTTCGGGAAGCAAGCCCCCGTCATCCGTCGGAACCTCTACAAACCTTGGCTCGTAAGCATTGAAGGCGTTCAGTGCGCCCAAATACGAGGGGCTCTCGCACAAAACCACGTCACCGGGGTCAAGAAACAATTTGCCCGTAAAATCAAGGCATTGCTGAGAGCCGGTAGTAATCAGGATTTCATCGGGAGCAACCGCCGTATGATATTTTGCCTGCATCCGTGCGGCTATTTTTTGTCTCAGGCTGGGACGGCCCTCGGT
>JAAYIB010000149.1 GCA_012744295.1 Acholeplasmataceae bacterium | reverse complement strand
TATCCTCACTGCAAACAAGGGCGGCACTTTTGCAGAATATGCAAAAAGAACATGAAGGCTTCGGCCGGGCGGTAAAGGACCTTTTAAATGCCTCGGCACCCTGGCGGCAAGGCCTTATTGGCGTTGTCGCAGATTTGTTTCAGGTTAAAGCAGCGTTGGTGCTCGCAATCGAAACAGCGCTCGGCGGTACTTTGCAGCACGTTGTAACCAGGGATGAGGCTACGGCCAGAGATGCAATTGAATTTTTAAAAAGAACCCAGTCTGGGCGTGCGACATTCCTGCCTTTGGACGCGCTTAGGCCTCATCCTCTGAGGAACGAAGAAATGGAGGCACTGAAGCTGCCGGGAATTATAGGGATTGGTGCCGATCTAATTGACTGCGGGAAAGAATTACAGAAAGTAGCGGCATTTTTGCTGGGACGTGTTGTGGTTGCAGAAGATATGGATGCAGCTTTACTGGCGGCTAAAAAAACCAACTATCGCCTGCGGATCGTCACTCTGACCGGTGAACTGCTAAATCCAGGAGGCTCAATAACCGGCGGCAGCTATCGTCAAAAAGAGTCGGGACTCCTTTCACGAAAAAACGAGATTAGGCTGGCCCTAAAAACCATTGAGAGCACTACGAACGAAATTGTTGGTGTTCAAGAAGAAATAGAGGCTTGCGAACAACTAATGAAGCTGGCTGGCAGCAAGCACGAAGAATTTAGCTTTTTGCTGCAGAAGCATCAAATCAGAAGAGCCGAGGTTGTTGCCTATCTGGAAAGGACGGCGGCAGAAACCAAACAAAATGCAGAGCGGGCAGAGCTGCTGGAACAGGAAAAAAAGCAGTATGCCGATGAATATCTTGCCGCACGCGAACTTCTTGCCAAAATCAGACCGGAACTTGCGGCTTTGGAAGATTCGGACAGGGAGTCCAAGGAAATTATGGATAATCTGCAGCAAAATTTGCTTTCCGACCAAAAAACTTTGAATTCTCTACGAACTCGCTGCCAAAATGCCAGTATCACGCTTGAGTCGACTAAGGAAAGAGCAAAGCTTATTGCTGAAAGAATCAGGCAAGTGGACGCTGATGTATCGAGGATTCAGGGTGAAGTAGCCGGTTGTGAAGAAGAATATGAAAAAATGGAAGAAACAATTGCAGCCAGTATAAAAGAAAAAGAGGACCTGGCACAAAGGCAGAAGGAAGTTTTGAAGGCAATTGCGGCCGACGCGGGCGGCAAAGAAAAGTTCAACGAACAAAGAATGACAATAATCGAAAAAACTGCATTAGTTGAGAACGAACTGGATAGAATAAAGAAAGAACAGATATTGATTCAACAAAAGCAGCACCTTGCAGAGTTGGAAAAGGTCAAACAACAAACGGAATACGAGTCAGCGATTGAACAAATGGCAAAGAATTACGGCATTAAACTTGAAGAAGCAAAGAGGAGTTTGCCGAATTCGTCTGAGTCAGATGTCTCACTGAGGAAAACTGAAGGCGTTCTGACGAAGTCAATTGAAGAACTTGGGCCGATCAATGCCGGAGCCGTCGAGGAATATGAGGCCGCTGACGCCAGGTTTAAATTTTTGCAGGCACAATATAATGATTTAAGCCAGGCAAAGCAAAATCTTGAAGAAGTGATTGCTGACATAAATTCCAACATGGCGAAAAAATTCAGAGAAGCTCTGACTAAAATCAACACTTATTTTGAAGAGACATATAAAAGCCTCTTCGGCGGTGGCGTTGCCCGGCTGGAATTGCAAAATCAGACAAACGTGCTTGATTCAGGAATTGAAATCGTTGTGCAGCCACCCGGCAAAAAACTGCAGAGCTTATTTCTATTATCGGGCGGCGAGAGGGCTTTGACAGTTATAGCCTTGCTGTTTGCTTTGCTTGCATATAAGCCTGCTCCTTTCTGCATTCTCGACGAAATTGATGCAGCTCTGGACGAGGCAAATATCGAGCGCTTTGCAGTATTCTTATCAGACTACGCCAAGAAAACACAGTTCATTATCATAACACACCGTAAAGGAGTCATGGAGGCCGCAAACATACTGCATGGCATAACTATGGAAGAATCCGGAGTAACAAGGCTGCTTTCGGTTAAACTGGAGGAAAGAGGTACACAATGAGTTTTTTTGAAAAGCTTAAAGAAGGGTTGTCAAAAACAAGAAAAAACTTTACCGAAAAAATTGAGAATCTCGTGGGCATGTCCACAGAAATAGACGAGGAATTTCTTGAAGAACTGGAAATGCTTTTGATTGCAGGCGACGTAGGTCTTAAAACCACGGACAGGATTATAACGGCAGTAAAAGAGGCGGCAAGAAACCGAACGATAAAAAATCCGGCGGATGTGTTGCCTTTCCTTAAGAACTATGTTGCCGATATCCTTCGTGATGATAAGCAGCGCATGCGTCTAAGCGGATCGCCAAGCGTTGTCCTGGTTGTTGGCGTCAACGGAGTAGGTAAAACAACAACAATAGGCAAATTAGGCAATTATTACAAACTTTTTGGCTATAAAGTCATGTTGGCAGCCGGAGACACCTTTCGTGCGGGCGCTGCCGAACAATTGAAAATTTGGGGACAAAGAGCCGAGGCTGAAGTCATTGCCCACGAAGAGGGTTCGGATCCTGCAGCTGTTGTTTTTGACGCACTCAAGGCAGCACGGGCAAGAAAGACAGACCTCCTTTTCATTGATACGGCAGGGCGGCTGCATAATAAGGCCAATCTCATGAAGGAGCTTGATAAGATACACCGGGTTATTCAGAGGGAGATACCTGATGCACCGCATGAAACGCTTTTGGTATTGGACGCTACAACCGGACAGAACGCCATTACACAGGCGAAGATTTTTATGGAAACTTCTAACGTAACGGGCGTTGTTCTTACAAAGCTAGATGGCACCGCAAAAGGCGGAGTCGTGATAGCAATCAAGGAAGAACTTGGGCTGTCGGTTAAATGGATCGGCATTGGCGAGGGCATGTTTGACTTCCGTCCATTTGATCCGGATAATTTTGTCGAAGCTCTTTTTAATAAATAATTTAATGGTGACAAGGGAAAACACTTGACGGTGTTTTCCCTTTATTGTATAATTGCAATGTCAAAAAAGATTTAGTGGTGATAAAAATGTCGTCAGATTTAGATTTTGAGCAAAGAATAAGACTGGTTGGCCTTTATGACATTTACGGCGGACTTCTGACGGAAAAACAGCAAAAATGCATGGAGATGCACTTATTTAATGACTTGTCACTTTCTGAAATAGCTGACGAATACGACGTTACAAGACAGGCGATTTATGACCTGATTAAAAGAACGGCGCACATACTTGAACGTTATGAAGATAGATTGAGGCTTTGGCAGCGGGGCCAGGCAAACGGTGAGCTTTTGCTCCGGGCAGAGGAAATGCTGATTGATTATTCGGCAGATAGCTCGCAGAAGGACAAACTGGAAAAAGCAAAATCAATTTTGCACGAGTTGAATGAAAAAGGCGGTTTTTAATATGGCATTTGAAACCCTTGCTAACAGGCTGCAAAGCGCGATAAAAAAAATTCGCGGCACACAGAAACTGTCAGAGAATGACTTAAAAGATACACTGCGCGAAGTCAGAATGGCTCTTCTTGAGGCAGACGTCAATTTCAAGGTCGTCAAGGACTTTATTGCGAGAGTGAAGGATAGGGCTATGGGGCTGGAAGTACAGAAAAGCCTGACCCCCGGTCAATTTATTATAAAAATTGTTAATGAAGAACTGACAGATTTGCTTGGAGGTACACAGAGCAAACTCATGGTTGCCTCGAAGCCGCCGACTGTAATAATGCTTGTGGGACTGCAGGGAGCCGGCAAAACGACAACCGCCGGAAAACTGGCTAATCATCTGCGCAAAAACGGGAAGAAGCCCTTGCTTGTGGCAGGGGACATTTATCGGCCGGCTGCAATCAAGCAGCTGCAAATCTTGGGAGAACAGCTAAACATACCGGTATTCTCTCTCGGAGACGAAGTTTCTCCGGTTGAGATTGCGTCCCAAGCTTTAGCAAGAGCTTTTTCCCTTGCTTGTGACACGGTTATCATTGATACCGCAGGCCGTCTTCACATAAACGAGGAGCTAATGGGGGAGCTCAAGAACATCAAACAAAAGGTTAATCCGCATGAAATACTCCTTGTGGTCGATGCCATGACAGGTCAGGACGCCGTGACGGTTGCCGATGCTTTCAACGAAGACCTTGGAATTGACGGCCTTATTGTGACCAAGCTGGACGGCGATGCTCGCGGTGGGGCGGTTCTTTCTGTTAAATCCGTAACCGGCCGGCCGGTAAAGTTTGTAGGTATGGGTGAAAAACTTGACGCTTTGGAGCCATTTTATCCTGATAGGATGGCATCACGCATTTTGGGCATGGGCGACGTACTTTCGTTGATAGAAAAAGCACAGGCGGTATTTGATGCCGATGAGGCTGCAATATTTGAACAGAAAATGCGTAAAGAGGAATTTACGCTTGAGCAGTTCCTGGAGCAAATGCAGCAAGTTAAAAAATTAGGTTCGATTGAATCAATTCTTGGCATGCTGCCCGGCATGGGCAACGTAAGTCAGAAATTAAAAGATGCTAACATAGACGAGAAAGAGATGGCAAGAGTAGAGGCTATAATTCGCTCTATGACGCCAAATGAGCGCAGAAACCCCAACCTTATTAACGGAAGCCGAAGGAAACGTATTGCCGCAGGTTCCGGAATGCGGGTGCAGGATGTCAATAAATTGTTGAAAAACTTTGAGCAGAGCAAGAAGATGATGAAAAAGCTTAAGGGAATGAAT
>JAAYIB010000148.1 GCA_012744295.1 Acholeplasmataceae bacterium | reverse complement strand
TAATGACGCTGTCATTGGTGTCACCCATGTTTCTTCCCACAACCTTGGCAGCTATCAAAGTAAGGTTCTTAGCCTCGTTCTTATAGCCAAGCAGCTCGGAAAGGCGTTTGTTCTCAGCCCAAAGTTCCGCCATCTTCAAATTGGCATGGCGAAGCTCTTCGACCTCCGTCTTTAATTTTATATTTTCTTCCTGCATGGTCGTTAAAGCGGCAAAAAAATTCCTGACAGAGTCGGCTTTTTTCGATAAAGCAACAAATTGTTCGTTGACAGGCGTCACGATTGCGACAACAGCGCGGTCCAGCATTGGAAAACGAGCCCTGCCCTCAATCGCCAGCACAAGCAGCAAAATTGCTATCGCCACCGCAATAACGGTCACCAAACTTCTTTTCCCCACAGGCTTGTCTCCTTGTGTTTAAGGTTATGCCCGGTTAGAAGCCGCCATAAAACCTTTTTTATAGATGTCAACATGCTCCACGGCTATTCCGGTACCCAAAGCTACGCAGGAAAGGGCCGAATCTGACACATAGACAGGCATGCCCGTTTCCTTGCTCAGCACGCGGTCCAGGTTGCGCAGGAGCGAAGCGCCTCCGGTCATTACAATGCCGCGGTCCATGATGTCGCTTGAGAGCTCCGGCGGCGTCCTTTCCAAAGTGCCCCTGACTGCATCGATGATACCCGAGACCGGTTCTGCCAAGGCTTCCTGTATTTGATTGGCGTCTATGGACAAGGTCTTCGGCAGGCCTGTCACAAGGTCGCGCCCGCGAATCTGCATTGTTTCGGGAACGTCCAGTTTCATCGCTGTGCCGATTTCAATCTTGATTTCTTCTGCCGTTCTTTCACCAATCAAGAGATTGTACTTTTTCTTGATGTATTGCACGATGGCTTCGTCCATCTTGTCGCCTCCGATGCGCACGGATCTGCTGACAACTATTCCGCCAAGGGAAATAACAGCGACTTCGGATGTTCCGCCGCCGATGTCTACAACCATGTTGCCCGTTGCCTCCTGCACCGGCAAGCCCGCGCCAATCGCTGCGGCCATCGGTTCCTCGATCAGATACGCTTCGCGCGCCCCGGCCTGAACCGTTGCGTCAAGCACAGCCCTTCTTTCTACTGCTGTTACGCCGGAAGGTACTCCAACCACTACGCGTGGACGAACGAACGACTTGTTTCCGATTGCCTTCTTGATGAAAAATTTCAGCATGGCCTGAGTAATGTCGAAGTCGGCGATAACGCCGTCCTTCAGCGGCCTTATTGCGACAATGTTGCCGGGCGTGCGTCCAATCATCCGTTTCGCCTCGGAACCTATCGCCAGTACCTCGTTTGTATCTTTCTGCACCGCTACAACCGACGGCTCTCTTATAACTATTCCCTTGCCCTTGACATGTACCAATGTGTTGGCCGTTCCCAGGTCAATTCCCATATCCTGGGACCATGAGCGTAAAAAATCAAACATAAATTCTTTCCTCCTTAGATTGCCTACAAATAACTGTGTTCCTTGAAACTGTAATAAGCAGCATCACCGATAATCAGGTGGTCTAAAACAGGTATTCCCATATATTTCCCGGCTTGAGCCAGAGTTTCGGTCAGGGCCTTGTCCTCCTTGCTCGGTGTCGGGTCACCCGAGGGATGGTTGTGCGCCGCGAGAATTGCCGCCGCGTGATGCAAAACAGCCGGCGTAAATACTTCGCGGGGATGAACTACGGAAGAGTTCAGAGAACCTTCCGAAATCTGCTCTATCTGAAGCACCTTGTTCTTGGAATTAAGCAGCACTACCAAAAAATGCTCCTTGGTTTCATAACGCAGCCGCGGCATCAAAAGAGCGACACCTTCCTCGGGCGTAGTTATGCTGTACCGGTCAAGCGGTTCGGCGTAAGCCACGCGCCGGCCGAGCTCCAGAGCCGCAATAATGGTAGCTGCCTTCGCCTGGCCGAGGCCCTTGGTCTTTGCCAGCTCCCGGATATTTTTGGTAACAGCCAGATTGTTAAGGAGGCCGTTATCCTTCGTCATTTCCCGGGCAATGTCCAATGCGGATTGCTCTCTGGTGCCCGAACCTATCAGTATTGCCAATAGCTCGGAATCGGTCAAAGCGCCGGGGCCTCCCGCAAGCATCTTTTCCCGCGGCCGGTCATCTATCGGAAGTTCCTTGATGTGGTAGGTTGTCACAGCAACCTCACCCCGATTTTTGCAAGCATCTCGCCAAGTCTGACAAGGGGGAGTCCGACAACGTTGCTGTAGCAGCCTTCTATCGCTTCCACAAGCAAAACCCCGCGGCCTTGAATGCCGTAGGCACCGGCTTTGTCCAGGGGTTCTCCGGAAGCAACATAGCCGCTTATTTCCTCATCTGACAGCTTGCGGAACCTGACCGTCGTGGTCACGGCATCAACGAGCACACGCTCGCCGCAAATAACTGTCACTCCGGTTATCACGCTGTGTTCTCTGCCCGAAAGCGCTGCCAGAATTCTCTTCGCGTCATCTTCATCTTCCGGCTTGCCGATAACCTTGCCGTCAAGAACGACAACCGTATCGGCCGCAATTACTGCTTCTTCATCAGAAATATTTTCGGCAACTGCCCTGGCCTTGCCGAGTGAATTCAGGCGAACCAGCTCTGCAGCGGAGAATCCTTCGTCCGCAGCTTCGCTGAAATTGCTATGGCGTACTCTTGGCTCAATGCCTATCTGTCTTAATAACGCCAGCCTCCGCGGAGAAGCGGAGGCCAGAATGTATTGCATGGTCTTCATCTCCATCTTACCGATATAGTTACAGTCGTTCAAAAAGATAAAAGGCTATCACGAGGCCCAAAATGCTTACGAGGTTGGGGCTGAAGTCAAGTCCGGCGGTAAACTTCAAAACATAGAAGTCAAAGACTGCCGGAGGTATCATCAGTACTTCGTATTTCTGCACGAGAAACTTTGTACCCTCGCCAAAAAACTGCGTCTTCTGCAGCATGTCGCCTACCAGGCCGCCGACAACGGCGCCCGTTACCATAAACAAAAATAAGGTCAAGCCTTTTCGACTGCGCAACAACTTTAATCCCCCCTACGAAAATGCTCCTGATTGACAGAGTCCGCTGCAGTCTCAACTGCGCGGCCTACACTGCGGACAGGCCTGAAAGCGTCCGGCAAAAACGAGGTTTACCTCAATATGCCTGCCGCCATATTTTCTAATTAAGCCCAATAAGCCAATATATATTATAACAAATTTATGTCTTCATTAATACCGCCAAACTGCTGAAATGTTTGACAAAACTGTAAATTGGCCTGCATGAAGAAATTAAAAAAGATTGGCAAACGTTTATTTGCCAATCTTTTATGCGCTAAATTCTAAATTGCCTTTTTAACCCTCAGTTCTTCAATCTCCGCAGGACTTAGTCCAAATTCCTTAAGAATCTCGTCGGTATGCTGGCCCAGCAGTGGAGCCGGCGTATCGACGGAGCCGGGTGTGGCCGACATTTTGATCGGCACTCCCGGGATGTGCATCTTACCAGCCACAGGATGCTCGATCTCGACAATCATTTCTCTTGCGATAATCTGAGGATCCTTGACAACGCGGTCAACGGTGTTGATCGGTGCGCAAGGAATGCCCGCTTCTTCCAAAAGCGCCATCCATTCGTCAATGGTCTTCGCCTTGAATTCAGCGTCAAGAATGACCTTAAGCTCTTTCTCGTTGTTTGTTCTATCCAGATTGCTGACAAACCTGTGGTCTGCAATCAGTTCTTCCCTGCCAAGCAGGTTGCAGAGTCTCGCCCAGATGCGGTCATTGCCTGCACCGACGATGACGAAGCCGTCGCTGGCGGTAAACGGTTCAAAGGGCGTAATCGATGGATGCCTGTTGCCAAGCGGTGCCGGCGCCACACCGCTTGCAAAATAGCGGCTGATTGCGTTTTCCAGAACAGCTACCTGGCAATCGAGCATACCGACGTCGATTTTTTGTCCCTCGCCGGTTACCTCGCGATGATATAGCGCCATGCCGATACCGATCGTCGTAAAGAGACCGGCGATAATGTCGCCGATGGAGGCACCCGGACGGGTAGGCTCGCCGCCTTCCTGGCCGGTAATGCTCATAATGCCGCCCATGGCCTGCACTATGACGTCATAAGCCGGTTTCAGCTTATACGGGCCCGTTGCGCCGAACCCTGAACAGGCGGCATAAATAAGCCTGGGATTGATTTCCTTTAAAACATCATAACCCAGCCCAAAGTTTTCCATTGTCCCCGGACGATAGTTTTCCAATACTATGTCGGCCTTAGCAACCATTTTCTTAAATAATTCCTTGGCTGCCGGCTCCTTGAAGTTCATAGTCATCGACCGCTTGTTTCTGTTCAAGCTCATGAAATATGCGCTTTCCTTGCCTATAAAGGGACCGTAGGCACGCGAGTCATCACCGACTCCCGGCTGCTCGATCTTAATGATGTCCGCGCCATAGTCACCCAGCATCATGGCTGAATATGGTCCGGCCAAAACTCTCGTTAAATCAAGCACGACCAATTTTTCCAATGGTTTCATCAAAAACACCTCCGTTTAGATTAACGATATATTTAAATTAAATATAACCAAGCATTAGTAATGAAGCATTATATAGCACAACGCTCTGCAGGGAGAACCCCGCAGAGCATCTTGACATTATTTTTTACAGGCCCAATACGCCAAAGAAGAAGTAGCAAACTATACCGGAAACAATCGACATGGAAAGACCCCAGATCAACAACTTACGGAAAAGCTTGTTCTTATCCTCGTGCTCGCCGGCAGAGGCAATGCAAAGTGCCCCCAATGTGGAAAGCGGTGACGTGTCGACCAGATGCGCCCCGACGTTAATCGAGGTAATTATGGCAATCGGATCACCCTTGGTCAGTTCGACAAGTCCCGGCACCATCGGCAGGAACATAGGAATAACGACGCCCGAGGAGCTCGAGTAGGCCGAAATGACTGCGGGCACGAAGCTGACCCAGAAATTGATTGAGACAGGTCCCGAGACGGAGGCCATGATATTTACCAGGAATTTCAATCCGCCTGCTTTGTCCATAACGTCAATCAATACGGACACGCCGCAGACCATCATAATAACGCCCCAGGGTATTACCTTGATTGCGGCCTTGCTGTCGCCCGAGCCCGTCAGCATCAGCACAACGGCAAGAATGAAGGAAATCGAACCGACATTTGACAACATGTTGGTAAAAGTCTTCGGCAAAGTACCCTTAATTCCCGGCAAGCCCGGAATTACAACCAATAGTATCAGTAACGCAATCATAGCCAAGGTGATAAGCTGGCCTCTCGTAAACGGCGCCGGTTTTGGCGCCAATTCGTCGATATCAAGCTCCTGGCCTTTTTGGCTTCTGATCCAGGCCAAACCACCCATCAGGAAAAAACCGCCTATATTGACAAAGGTCTGTGCAACCTCGGCGTTGAAATGAATCTTCCACGCCAGCCAGTTC
>JAAYIB010000147.1 GCA_012744295.1 Acholeplasmataceae bacterium | reverse complement strand
GCCCTGCACAGGCTACGGTTACATTGCCGCCGGACAGCCCTTGTTTAACGGCTTCAAGGTTTCTTCTTTCCGGGAAAAGCCCTGCAGGGAAGACGCCGCAAGGTTTGTGGAAGCGGGCTGGTTTTGGAATGCCGGCATCTTTATGTTTGACACGGCTCTCTTTGTACAGGAAGTGAAAAAACACGCCGGGGATATTCACGCGGCCTTTGAGCGAGCCTCCTGTCTTGAAGAAGCCTTTGGCAGTCTCGGCCGCAGCGTATCGATTGATTACGGCCTCCTGGAAAAAAGCGGCAAGGTTGCGGTCGTGCCTGTCGAAGTCGACTGGACGGACCTTGGCAGCTTTGATTCGGTTTACGAGGCTCTCGCCAAGGATGCCGCCCTTAACGTTGCCGACGAGTCCAGCCTTTTGATAGATTCTTCCCGCAACTATGTTTACACGGACAAAGGCAAGCTCGTTGCCGCAATCGGAGTCAGCGACCTCGTTATCGTCGACAGCAGGGACGTCCTCCTTGTTTCGGCAAAAGAACAGGCGCACAAGCTGAAAGAACTGGTGGAACAGCTGAAGAAAAAACAGGATCCGCGCACCGAGTACTATGTGCAGGATTATCGGCCCTGGGGAAGATATCTGGTCCTGGAGGAAGAAAAAGGTTTTTTCAAGATCAAGAAAATCATAGTAAACCCCCGGCAGGAACTGAGTTATCAGCTGCATCGCCATAGGAGCGAGCACTGGGTAGTGGTAAAGGGAACGGCCAGGGTCAAGGTTGAAGGCGCGGAGAAGCTTGTTCCCTCAGGTGAAAGCGTCTTTATCAAGCCGGGCGAGAAGCACCGCCTTGCCAATGAAGGAAATGAACCTCTTGAAATCATCGAGGTGCAGCTGGGAGATTATCTTGAAGAAGACGACGTCATCAGGTTTGATGACGACTACGGCCGCATATGAGGCACAGGCTTACGTGAGAGGATGAGCGTTTGATGCAGCTTTTTCAAAGGATAATCGCGATTTTCACGCCCCGGGAAAGGCGTTACTGCCTTTTTCTTGCCTGCTGCATGGCTATCGGCGCTCTGCTTGAGGCTGTGGGCATCGGTGCGATCTTTCCCCTGCTCTCGATTATGGGGGATCCCGCGTACCTAAAACGCGGCGGCGTTGTCGCCGGTCTGGCCGTTAAGCTCGGCATCGGCAGCCACAGCGGGCTCGTGATGACGCTTGCGGCACTTTTGCTCCTTTTCTATCTGTTTAAGAACTTTTACATGGCCTGGCAGGCGCGAGTGCAGATGACATTTCTGGAGCGCAGTCAGGTTTTCTACGCCGGACGCTTGTTTGCGGAGTATCTGAACAAGCCCTACCTCTATCACTTGGAGAACAACTCGGTGACACTGCTGCGCAACATCAGCTCGGGCGTGCTGTCCGTTTTTTCCAAAATGGTGGTCGCGTTGTTTGCGCTGTTTGCGGAAATAGTGACCGCGCTCGTGATTTTCGGCTTGCTTGTGCTGCTTGATCCTGTCGTGTCGCTTACGGTTGCCGTTCTCTTCGGCGTTCTGATGTACGGCGTGCTGAGACTGTTCCGCAAGAAAATCGCAAGGCAGAGCGAGGAGAGGAACAAGCACCTTGCCGTCTATATGAAGTGGATCAGCCAGGGGCTCGGCTCGATTAAGGAAACAAAAATACTGCGCAAGGAAGATTTTTTTCTGCGGGAATTTGACAGAGCCTACTCGACCTTCAGCAGCTCCAACAGCAGCTTTCTTTTTCTGAATCAACTGCCGCGCCTGTGTATCGAAGCCATAGTGGTCAGCGCGCTTCTATTG
>JAAYIB010000146.1 GCA_012744295.1 Acholeplasmataceae bacterium | reverse complement strand
TAAGGAAAAATTAAGATTAATAAAAAACGGTAATCGTGAATGTTTTGCCTTAAATCCGAGGAACGAGCCCGGAATAGGCATTCTTTGCCATCGGTTCGTGGCTTTAATTGTTTATAGGCGTTTTTCTCAAGCTAAGTAGCAGGAAACCCAGCCACAAAATTATGAAAAAAGCTGTCAGCCCCTCTACGGCTACACGTTGCCTGACCTGAAGGCTGCTTTTTCAGGTACTTCAAACGGTAGCTTTTGTCAGAGCGGCCGACAGCTTTCTTTTAAAAAGTTAAATCGATTTGCTGGCAAAGGACTCAAGGTCGTAATTGCTCTCATCATCTTCGCCGCGCACATAATAAATGACCTTGCCCCGTGCGACAAGTTCTTCCTTCTGATTAAAAACCTCGATATCCGCATGCAGGATTCTACGACCCTCCTGAATCAGGTGCGCTTCTGCGGTCAAGGTGTCTGTAAGAGCTACGGTTTTCAGGTAGTCCGTAGTTACTTCAATCGTTACTATGCGTTGTTTCAAAGTGCGCAGGGCAACTCCCGAGGTCATGTCAACAAGAGCTGTGACTACCCCGCCGTGGGCAATTCCGTAGGTGTTTGAGTACTCGGGCTTTATCGGGATTGTCACCTTGGCGTAACCGTTCGCCGTTTCGAGCACTGTTGCTTCCATAAACTTAAAATAAGGCAGTTTGTTAAAATGGTTTTTTATAAATTCCGGCCAGTCAAGCATGTTTATTTTCTCCTAACGTAGCTTACTCATCATGTGAAAAGCAAAATATCGTAATATAAATATACTCCATGCGTTGCTAAAATCCTTTAATTTATATTTCTGCTAAAAAGACCGCGACTTCTTGACAGGAGGTAACGGTTTGCGGTATATTCTATATGCCCCCTCCAGGGGGAGGGACAAGTCGAAAGGATGGTTTTTACAATGACGGCTAATATACAAAGCAAGTTGTTCTGGGTTCTTTTGGGTTTTTTGGCAATCGGCATGTTTTATCCTCTCATAGGCCTTGTCGCGTTGGTTTGCATGTTTGCTCCGGTTGCTTTTTCCTTTGCCAAGGGGCGTTACTGGTGCGGCAATTTCTGCCCGCGGGGCAGCTTTTATGATCATGTTGCTTCGAGATTCTCTCCGCAAAAGCCAATACCTGCTTTCTTTAAAAGCACACCATTTCGCGTTTTTGCCCTGCTGTTTGTAATGGGGATGTTCGGCTCGCAAATGTATTATGCCTGGGGCAGCGCTGAAGCTATGGGGGCGGTAATTATCAGGGTGATTTTCGCTACGACGATCGTAGGAATCGTTTTGTCGCTTTTGTTTCATCAACGTACCTGGTGTTCTTTTTGTCCTATGGGTACCATTTCTGCCTGGGTCTCGTCAGCGCGCAAACCGATGCCGCTGCTGGTAAGTGAAGCCTGTGTCGGCTGCAAGCTTTGCACCAAGGTGTGTCCTTTGCAGCTTAGGCCTTACGAGGCGAAAGGAGCGCGGGAAGGTTTTACCGATCCCGACTGCCTGAAGTGCGGCCGTTGTGTTAAGAAGTGTCCGAAGCAGGCACTCTCCTTTGAATAAAATTTATTTTCAATAAAAATACAAGGAACCGGGACGGTAAATGTACCGCCCCGGTTTTTCCTGTCACAGGGGACAAAATAGCTAAAAGTTCATATGTATTGTAGTAAAAAAATCCGACTGTTTCACTTTGAATACAAAAATACATGAATACATGAAAAAAGTGTTAAAAATTAATAGAAAAAAGGATTGACAGACAATAATCATTAGAGTATATTTATACCATATTCCTTTGGGGAATGTTGTACACTAAATAAAGCTTAAAAAAATGTAAAGCGCAAGATGAGGGGGATATTCATGGAAAAAATGGGAAAGTCAGTCAGCGAGATCGTAGCGGAGCTTGGCAGCGAAAAAGGTTCGCTTTTGGCAATCCTGCTGGCGGTCCAGGACGCAAGCCCTGAAAACTATGTCAGCGAGGCGGCTGTGAATGAAATTGCCGCACTGATGAACATCTCCCGCAGCATGGTGTATTCGACGGCTTCCTTTTACAGTGAGATTTCTTTGCAGGCAAGGGGCCGCCATATTGTGCGCTTGTGCATAAACGCACCTTGTGAGGACGCGGGCAAGGCCGAAATCCAAAAAGCCCTTGAGAAGGAACTGGGGATAAAGCTTGGCGAAACTTCCGCCGACAAGCTGTTTTCGCTTGAAGGCGTCAGCTGTCTTGGTGTCTGCAACATGTCGCCGGCTATGAAGGTTGACGACAAGGTATTTGGGGACGTGACACCTGCGAGCGCCGTCAGAGTAATCAGGGAGATAAGGGAGGCTGCTAAACAATGACCACGTTGCAGAAAATCAAAGATTTTGACAAAGTGTTCAACTTTGGAAGCTACGACGGCAGCGTCTCTTTGGAAGAATACCGAATGACCGGCGGTTACGAAGCTTTGCGCAAGGTCTTGCAGGATCCGCAGGCAGCAACGGAAGAAATATGCGCTGCAGGCCTTCGCGGCCGCGGCGGAGCAGCCTTTCCGGCCGGTACAAAGCTAAAGATGATGCAAACGAATGTTGAAACCGAGCGCTACCTGGTCTGCAATGCGGACGAGGGCGAACCCGGAACCTTCAAGGACAGGTTCATCATGAATCACATTCCCTTTCAATTGCTGGAGGGCCTCACTATTGCGGCGATTCTGGCGGGCTCCTCAAACGCCTATATCTACATCAGGCACGAATATCCGGCTGCCCAGGCAATGATCAGGCAAAGCATTGCCGAGGCGCAAGCAGCGGGCTTGCTCGGGGAAAACATCCTTGGCAGCGGAGTTTCTGTCAATCTCAAGATTTTCAGCGGCGCCGGCAGTTACCTTTGCGGCGAGGAAACGGCGATGTTGTCTTCGATCGAAGGTAAAAAAGGACGTCCGCGCGTAAAGCCCCCCTTCCCGATTGAAAGCGGTCTCTGGGGCAAACCGACACTGATCAATAACGTTGAGACTTTGGCCAACATCCCTGTCATCATCGCCAAAGGCGCAGATTGGTACAAGGGGCTCGGGACTAAGGACAGTCCGGGCACCAAACTGATTTCACTCTCGGGAGACGTCAGGAACAGGGGCCTTTATGAAGTTCCCTTCGGCACGACTTTCCGCGAGATCATCGAAAACTACGGCGGCGGCATGAAAGAGGTTTATACGCTCAAAGCGGTGAATATCGGCGGCGCTTCCGGCGTCGTCGTCCCACCGGAAGAACTTGACTGTCCTATGGAGTACGGGGTTTGTGCGGCAAGGGGAATTACGATTGGTTCCGGAGCGGTTTACGTCATGGACGAGCGCCGCTCGATTTTGGACAACGTCCAGAACAGAGTGAACTTCTTCCTGCACGAAAGCTGCGGAAAATGCACGCCCTGCAGGGAAGGCTTGCGTCAGGCAATCAGGATTATTGAAAGAGTGCTGGCTGGGCAGGCAACCTTGAAGGACCTGTCAAACCTCGAACGTTACACAAAATGCATGCAGGAGGCTTCCTTCTGCGGTCTGGGCCAGGCAGCGGGCAACAGCCTGCTTTCCTCGCTGAAGTACTTCCGCAAGGAATACGAAGAAAGCTGTGTTGATTCAGCGCAAAACATAAGGGAAAGAGGTGACATGTGTTGAAGAATGTTGACGTCGTTATAAATGGCGAGACTTTTAACGTCCCCGATAACATAACAATCATGGAGGCGGCAAGGAGAAACGGCATCAAGATTCCCTCCCTGTGCCACTTCCCAGACCAGCGGGTGAAGGCCAACTGCAGGGTCTGCGTCGTAGAAGTCGAAGGCAGCAGGAATCTTGTTGCATCCTGTTCGACTCCTGTTCGTGAAGGAATGAAGGTGAGAACCACTTCGGCCCGCGTACGCGAAACCGTGCAGACCATACTCGAACTTATTTTTGCCAACCATCCACAGGAATGCCTGACCTGCATCAGAAACGAGAACTGCGAACTCAGGCAGCTTGCTGCCGAGCATGGCATAAGGGAAATCAAGGCTGACATGTCCACGCCTTTGCTTCCGCTTGATACTTCGACCGCCGCCATAGTGCGCGACCCCAACAAATGCATTAAGTGCGGACGCTGCGCCGAGGTTTGTCATCATGTCCAGACAACCGGCATCTTGTACAGCCATAATCGCGGTCTTGAAGGCGCGATTACTCCCGAATACGGAAAGACGCTTTCCGAAGTCGCCTGTGTGCTTTGCGGTCAGTGCGTTCTTGTCTGTCCGACCGGCGCAATACACGAGAAGGACGATACGGCGCAGGTTTGGGCTGCCCTGGAAAATCCGGAAAAGCATGTCGTTGTGCAGGTTGCCCCTTCCGTAAGGGTTTCGATAGCGGAAGAGATGGGTCAGGCACCGGGTACAATTGCTACGGGCAAACTGGTAACGGCATTGAGAAGACTTGGCTTTGACAAGGTTTTTGATACGGACTTCACGGCCGACCTGACAATATTGGAAGAAGGCAACGAACTTCTGCATAGATTGAAGACGGGCGGCACACTGCCGATGATCACTTCCTGCAGCCCCGGCTGGATCAAGTTTATTGAGCACAACTACCCGGAACAGCTGGCCAATCTTTCCTCCTGCAAGTCACCGCAGCAGATGTTCGGAGCTTTGGCAAAAACTTTTTACGCAAAGCAAAGCGGCATTGACGCAAAAGACATTACAGTTGTCTCCATCATGCCCTGCACGGCAAAGAAGTATGAGTGTACGCGCCCGGAAATGCAGTCAAGCGGCTATCAGGACGTAGACTATGTTCTGACTACAAGGGAGTTTGGCCGCATGCTGCGCCAGGCAGGCGTTAATTTCTCAGTCCTTGCGGACAGCGAGTTTGATAATCCCCTCGGCATGTCGACGGGAGCCGGAGCTATTTTCGGAGCAACGGGCGGGGTTATGGAAGCAGCGCTGCGTACGGTTTACGAAGTTGTAACAGGTAAGGAGCTGCAAAAGCTCGAGTTTGAGTCCGTGCGCGGACTTGAAGGCGTTAAGGAAGCAATTGTCGACCTGGACGGCCTGCCTGTCAAAGTCGCCGTTGCCCACGGACTCGGCAACGCAAGAAAGATCATGGAAAAAATCAAGGACGGAACCGCCGACTATACCTTTGTTGAAGTTATGGCCTGCCCGGGCGGCTGCATTGGCGGCGGCGGCCAGCCGTACCTTACACGCAAGGAAACAAGAATGGCCAGAATGGATGCAATCTATGAGGTGGACGAGCATATGCCTCTGCGTAAATCCCATGAAAACCCTGCCGTGCAGCAACTGTACAAGGACTTCCTCAAAGAACCTCTTGGCGAGATGTCCCATCATCTGCTGCACACCCGCTACACAAAAAGAGGACTGTGATGATTTAGCTGCGGCTAAGGCAATTTCGGCGTCGCAGACAAGCCCCCCGCTGACGAGAGTCAGCGGGGGGCTTCATTTTTATCTGAGGCTTGTTTTAGTTTTTGTTTTCAGGTGCCGTCGGTTTTCAGGTCGCGCCTTCGTCTTCTTTGTCTAAAACCTTTAACATGCATAAGGCCAGTATAAGAATTAAGGCCGCGAAATAGCTAGGGGCAAGGTTGTCGTAGTGTTTTTGCAGATAAGCCGCCGCCATCGGCCCAAGTACCTGTCCCAACGCGTAAACAGCAGTCAGCTCACCGATTGCCTGCAGCTGCTGCCCCGGTTTCATTCTGTTCGCCAAAGTAATCGTCAGGCTCGTGATTCCCATGAAGGTGCCCCCGAATAAGACTGCGCCGAGCAAAGTTGTGAATTCGTTTGGCAGCATGACTGTCAGGAGTATCCCCAAGGCCTGCAGGCCGAAAGCGAACATCAGCGCCGTCCTGATTGTTGCAGCGCGGGCCGCGCGAGACCACAAAAGAGTTGAAGGCGCGGCGGCCAGGCCGATCAGAACCCAGCTTTGATTGGCGACGTGGCTTATGGCCGGCGTTGCCTTGATTATCTGAACGATAAAGGTTGCCGTGATTATGTAGCCGATGCCTTCAATGCCATAGGCGGCCAGTAAGGCATACCATTTCCGATTCCTGGTGAAAAGCATATTTTTGAGGCTCGGAGGCTGCAAGCGGACTTCGGCGGCAGCGGCCCCGGATAAGGCAAACCAGGCAAAAGCTCCGAGCAGACTGCCGAAAAGAGCAAGACCCTGCCAAGACATCCTCCAGCCTCCCAGACTGTCAAACAAAGGCACAAGCATGCCGGTGAGGGCAATGCCGATACCGACGCCGCTGTAAAGAAAGCCGGCCCTGTCGCTTCTGCCCTGCCCGAGCGCCACGCTTGACGCGACCACGAACAGAACCGCGCTTAAGAAGCCGGAAAGAAAGCGAAAGAGATGCCACAAAAGAGGTTCAAGCGTGAGCGACATCGCTGCTAAAAGCAAGACGGTGGCAGGAATCCCGAAGCCGAGACCGGCTCGCAGATTGCTTCTGACGAAAGCCTGGCGCGAGGCATAAGCTCCTACCATATAACCAAGATAATTGGCCGACGCCATTAGGGCGATTTCCCAGGAGGAAACACTTAGATCCCTTTGCATCAGGGGAATGATAGGTGTGAAGCCAAAACGAGAAAAACCCATCGCAAGGCTCAGCGCGCAAACGCCGCCTATAATTACGAGATTGCTTTTGGCAGCCGACGGACCCACCTCCCGAAACTGATTATGGTTTAATGTTACCATGAATTAAGGGGCAATAACCAATAATTTTTCCCGGAGCCGGGCTTCTCAGTTTCAGACCTTGCTGTCGGGCGTTGGCTTAATTGACAATCACAACGGGGCAGATAGCGGCAGAGGCAATCCTGGAACTGACGCTGCCGAGCAGGAAGGCTTTGGTTGTGCCCAGGCCGCGTTTGCCCATGACGATGGTGTCGGCATTTACAATCTGCGCCTGTTGCAGGATTCTTGCAGCCGGATCTGCCGCTATCGCTTTTTCGAAGGCTATATCGTCATAGCCTCTTTTTTCTGCCAGTTTCTGAGCAATAGCCAAGGCGGCGCCGCCCGCCAGTATCTCCTCTTCCGGGGATAGCTCGCCCGCAGGTACTTTCAGGTCTTTCAAACCCGGCGGCGATAGGTCGAAGGGGTCGCTGACAGTTAAGACAATCAGGCGGCTCTTAAAGGCTTCGCCAAGATTGAACGCGTAATTTAGGGCCTTATAAGAAGCCGCGGAACCGTCAACGGGAACGAGAATTGTTTTCAACATTGCTGTCACCTCCGAATTATTCTCTTTTCGCTTTTCAGGGTTGGTTTCCCAACATTATTTTGTGTATTTCCACACCGAATTTTTTGATGAAATTCTGTTTGGCTTGCTGATAGGCAAGGGAGTCACCCTTTTGCGTTGTGCGGTCGACATAAAGGAGGGCGAGCTCGCCGGAAATAACGTCAAGGAAAAGCTCCGCCAAAAGCAAGCGTGCGCCGTCTTTGAAATAACCCTGTCCGTCAACATATAAACGGACTGTCGGTGCTTCGGTATTAATCAGGATCAGCCTTTCTTCCTCGCTGTAAACGGCTCGCTCGACGTCGTTTTCCAGGTTGCGCAGTTCGTAGCCTCTAAAGAGTGCCGCCGCGTCGGCAGCAAGTCCGGGACTCTTCATTTCCGTGCCGGATAGATGTTCCCTGCCCGTATCTTCGGCTGCGATAACAACCTCGCACCGCGCTTCGTACGGACCGGTGGCTGCCATTATTTTTGCCGCTGCGCCTATCTCGTCACAGGTTGCGCTGAACTCAAGGCGGCCCGAAGAGGAAAGCTCGCCTGCCTCTATCGAGTTGAGCAAAGGCTCAAGACGGAAGCGGGGCGGCAGTTCATAAGTAAAAACAATTATATCCCGGTCCAGCAAGCGGGATTTATCCACGAGGAGAGTCACATGAAACAGACGATTCGCTTTGCGGTAATAAAAAGGCGTGCTGAAACGCAGCACCGGAGGCCGGAGCGAGGTGGGACCGGAACTTTTGACGGAAGCAGGGCGGGGAGGAAGCAGGATGCCCAGGTCATCTGTCGCTACGGAGTTCATTCTCTGCAGCAGGTGGGCTATCAGAAAGTGCGTTCGTTTGGAAGTCGTCGCATGGTCAAGGTGGCTCAGCCGTGATCTTTCCTTCTGAACCAAGGGCTCGATTGCCGTGCTGACGGACTGGGCGAAGGCGGCGACAAAGGGCTCCTTCAGGTTCAGACCATCGCGCTCGTCGCTGATTACCGCTCTTCCCCGGCTCAGCATCTCCGCCAAGGCCGGGCAGGAAACCCGGCCGAAGAGATATTCTGTACCAAGCTGGTTCTCAAAGCGCAGGAACTGGCAGTCAAGAACCGCGGTTCCGGCAATAATCAGCAAACCGCTCGTCCTTTCGTCACCCTTCAGTATCAGTTCGGTATCGTGGGCCTTCCAGAGTGTCAGATTATAAGGATAGGCGACCCCTTCGAACATAAATTCCCCCGGCAGTGCAGGCCCGAGCAAAAGCTCGGCCTCCGGCGGTTCATACCTCAGGATGGCACGCGCGGCAACCTTGTCCGAGCGGGTTCTGTTCGATAGGACAACGTTACGGCGATCGAGCAGGTCTCTTAAATAAATATTGTTATTGACTGCCGTCAATAGCGAACGAAAATAGGGTATGCCGACCGAGGGGTTTTCAACCACGATTGTTACCTTGGTTCCCGTACCGCCTATAGGCACTTCGAGTTTCGCGAAGTCTTCCTCCGCGGCTTCGCGGTCGCCGTCCCAGTCATCATAAACGTAGCCGCCCGTTTCCGAACGGAAGAGATCAACTCTTGCGTAACGTCCGTTACGAAGTGACTCTATCCAGCCGTGGCCGAGTCCGTAAACCGCTTGTTTCAGACCCCGGCCGAAATATCCCCTGCCGCTTGACTCGCCGCGTGCAAGGAGACTGTGGGCGCCTCCGTAGGAAAGTACTGATCGCAGGCGATTAAGCGTCATTCCTTCGGACTGGTCGCTGACGGTCAGCACCGCCCCGTTTTGGTATCTTTCGTAATTGATTGTGATATTGCCGCTGACGGCCGCGTCCTGCTTCTCCAGGCGCGAATAGCTGTCGTCACTGTTTGTGATAAGCTCAACAAGTGCCTTTTCGATAGAGGCAAAACGCCGGGAGTCGATGTCGATAACCCTCTGGTCAACGGGAAGGGCCAGGATTGCCATGGTGCCGACCTCCTTATGATTAATTGTAAGAATTTTCTAATTTCAGTATAACACCTCCATCGCTCTACAAACAAGAGAGTACATAAAAAAACCCCGTTCGAGGAAGAACGGGGTTTATGAGCTTGAAGCTTTTCAGTTTAAGCAAGATTCAGAAGCACCGACGTTTCAAAAACATTTTCCGCATAAGTGAATTTGGCAATGCCGTCATAACGTTCGGCGATATGGCGGATGGACTCCGTTCCTATGCCCTTTTCGCTGCGTTTGCTGGAAATGAAGTCTTCGCCGCTTCTGGCAATCTGATGGTCGAAGCTGTTTCTGACTGTCAGGGCGAGCAGGCTGGAGCTCAACATGGCGCCCTTAGCCTTGATAAAACGCTTGCCCTCTTTCTGTCGCTGGCAGGCCTCCAGGGCGTTTTCGAAAACGTTGCCCAAAAGAACCGCCACATCGCTTTCGGGAAGGGAAAGCCCTTCCGGAAGTTCGAAGGCAAACTCCGTCATAATGCCGCTTTCTTCAGCTTTAGCGGCATAGTGCTGGAT
>JAAYIB010000145.1 GCA_012744295.1 Acholeplasmataceae bacterium | reverse complement strand
GCTTTCCTACACGGACGAAGCCGTCGCGTATCTGGCCGAAGCAGGCTTCGACATCGCTTTCGGTGCGAGGCCTCTTAAACGTCTGATTGTTCATACCGTAGAAACCATACTCGGCAAGAAGATTAATGCCGGCGAGATCAAGAACGGCGAGAGCATCCGCGTAATTTTGAAAAATGGCGCAATCGACCTCGTAAGGTTAAATCCGGATTCACTATAACCTAAACAATAGAAAAAGAGGCCGGTTGATTGTAACCGGCCTCTTTTGCAGTTATAATGAAGAAGAATAAGAAACAGTCCGGGGAGGGAAGACAATGAAAAAGAAGGTTGTGATTATCGGCGGCGTAGCGGCAGGCATGAAGACTGCTTCCAGACTGCGGAGAAGGCATGGGGAGGCGGAAATCATTGTGCTCGAACGGGGCAGCGAGGTCAGTTACGGCGCCTGCGGTTTCCCTTATTACATCGGCGGCGACGTCAAAGATTTTTCCTGCTTCACAAATGGCCCCCAAGGCATCAGGGACGCAGCCTTCTTTAAAGAGGTCAAGGGCTTCGAGGTTCTTGTCAGGCATGAAGCTACGGCAATCAACCGCTCAGAGCATACAGTTACCTATCTGAACAAGGATACCGGCGAAACAAAGGTTATGGCTTACGACAAGCTGGTGCTGGCAACAGGCTCGACGCCGGTCAGCCTGCCTCTTCCCGGCGCCGGACTTTCGGGAATACATAGTTTCTGGTTTCCCTGGGACGTGCGAGCTGTAAAGAATGAGCTTGAGGAACACGGTGTAACAGACGCCGTCGTCATAGGCGCGGGACTTGTAGGCATGGAGATGGCCGAAGCCTTTCATAAGCTGGGGCTTAATGTAAGCGTTGTCGAGATGCAGGACAGGGTCCTGCCGCAGATGCTGGACAAAGAAATGGCGGAATTGCTGCATAAGCCGATTCAAAAGGCCGGCATCAAGCTGTATCTGAATGAGAAAACGGTAGCTTTTGAGGGAAACCAAAGAGTTGCCGCGGTCAAAACCGACAAAAGGCTGATACCTGCACAACTCGTGATCGTTGCGGTTGGCGTCAGGCCGAACGTCGAGCTGGCACGCGAAGCGGGCCTTACTATTGGGCCGAGCGGCTGCATCGCGGTTAATGAATATCTAGAGACAAGCGATGCCGATATTTATGCCGGCGGGGATTGCGCGGAGAATACGAACATCGTGAGCAAGGCAAAGCTCTTTACTCCAATGGGTTCAACTGCGAACAAGCACGGAAGAGTCATTGCCGACAATATTTGCGGCGACGAGGTCAGGTACCCCGGTATTCTGAATACCGGCTTATGCAAAATTCTTGATTGGGAAGCCGGCAGCACCGGACTCAACGAGACTTCTGCCGCGAAGGCGGGTGTAGAGTATGAAACCGTAGTTGTTCCGGGCTTTGACCGCCTTGGCTATATGCCCGGAGCCAAAAGGATAGTGCTCAAACTGTTTGCTGAAAAAGGTACGGGAAGAGTAATCGGCGCCCAGGCGGTTGGCGGCGGCGTGGATAAAAGGATAGATTCCATCGCCACAGCAATCTCCTTCGGTGCCGGAGTCAATGATTTGAGCAATTTAGACTATGGTTACGCTCCGCCTTGCAACGGGCCGATTGACAACGTGTCGACGGCCGCCAACGTTTTGCAGAACAAGCTTACGGGACGCATGCGGAGCATCAACCCCAAAGACTTTCAGAAAGTCAAGGCCGACCCTGCCTATACTCTTGTCGATGTGCGCACGCCGGAGGAGTTCGAGGCCAATCGGATAGCCGGCTGTGCGAAAATAATCAATCTGCCTCTTGGCATCCTGCGCAGGGATGCGGAAAGCATTCTGACTGACAAGACGGCGAAGCTGATATGCTCCTGTCAGATTGATCTTCGCGGTTATGAGGCGGAAACTATTTTAAGAGGTCTCGGCTATGTAAATGTTCAGAGCCTGGAGGGTGGCATGAGTGGCTGGCCCTATGAAACGGAAGGAATTAGGCCGCAATAAGTTCACAAAAATGTCATAAGGCTTTCTCATGACAGGTTGCCGGCGGGACGCAGCAAAACAACCCGCCGTCAGCCTTTGTTTGTTTTAGAGGAAGAGACTGCATGCAGGCAGGGATTGACGGAAAAAAAGAGAATAAATATAAATTGACCGTAATGTTGCCGATAAGCGGCAGGGAGGCAAAGGTAGGGTTATGATTATCGGGATAGGCTTTGACATCATCGAAGTGGCAAGAATCAGGAAGGCAATTGAAAATCCACGTTTCCTTGCCAGAGTTTACACGTCGGATGAAATTGCATACTGCAATGCCAGGGGGCGACAAAGCTCCTTAAGCTTTGCCGCGCGCTTTGCGGCAAAGGAAGCCGTGGCCAAGGCGTTGGGAACGGGTTTTCGCGACGCGGCCCTGCATGACGTGGAAATTATCAATGATGAGCTGGGCAAGCCCATGGTCAGGCTTACGGAAAATTTAAAAAAGCTTGCGAACGCCAAGGGCTGCGTCCGGCTGCACGTATCTTTGAGCCACACGGCAGCCTACGCAGTGGCGCAAGTGATTTTGGAAGGTGATGGCAAATGAAGTTGTTTACGGCAAAAGAAATGAAACGTATAGATGCAGCCGCAGAAAAAGATTATGCCCTTCCGGGACTATTGCTGATGGAAAATGCAGGGCGGGCGGTAGCAAATGAGGCCGAACTTTTTTTGGAAAAACAGGATGGACGCAAAGTCATGCTGTTTGCCGGTAAAGGCAATAACGCAGGGGACTCCTTTGCGGCAGCACGAACCTTGGCGAATAAAGGCTGGAGTGTCAGCGTGGCTCTTGTTGCCGAAAAGAGAGAATATAAAGGAGACGCCTTGCTGCAATTGGAAATTTTGCAAAAGTGCGGCCTTCCTGTTCTGGTGCTGAAAAGCGCAATGGATTGGGACAGAGCTTTTGTCGAGGCCTCATTGTCGGACTTGCTGATTGACGGCCTGTTAGGGACCGGCTTTCACGGCGAATTGGCTCCGGACTTTTTGCGGGCTGCCGATTTGATTAATGCGGTCAAGACGCCGGTGCTTGCCATCGACCTGCCAAGCGGAATCGACCCGGACACAGGCAGGGCAGCCCACGGAGCGGTTAAGGCTGAGCTAACGGTGACAATGGCGGCGCCGAAGCCGGGGTTGTATCTTTATCCCGGCGCAAGCTTCGCCGGGAAGGTTAAAGTTGCGGAAATAGGACACCCCTTAAGGCTGTTAGCTGCTCAGGCAGGCAAAAGAGAGCTGGTGACGCCAGCACTGATAAAACCACGCCTGCGGGAGCGGCCTGTCAATGCGCACAAAGGAATGGCGGGAAGGGTTGTGCTTTTCGCGGGATCACCGGGCTTTACGGGTGCCGCGGCGCTTGCTTCTTATGCCGCTGTGAAAACGGGAGCGGGGCTTGTCACTCTGTTGACGCCTCTAAGCTCGCAGAATGTCCTGGCAGTTAAATTGACGGAGGTCATGGTCAAGGGAATGATTGAAAGAACCCCCGGCGTTCTGGGCAGCGGTGCGGTCAATGAGATGCTTTCGATTGCGGAAGCCTGCGACGCGTCCGCCATCGGGCCCGGCCTCGGCGTGGCAGAAGCGACGAAGGAAGTCGTGCGGGAGTATCTGACAAAATGCGAAAAGCCGATTGTAATTGATGCCGATGCTCTGACCGCGTTGAATGGTCATACGGAAATTTTGGGAAAAATGAGGACAGTGAAGGTGCTGACGCCCCATCCTGCCGAAATGGCAAGGCTTACAGGAGACACGCCAGAATCTGTTGACAATGAGCGAATTGCTGTTGCGGCCAGGTATGCGGCTGCCTGGCAGGCGGTTATAGTTCTGAAGGGCGCGCCGACCGTTGTCGCTCTGCCTGACGGTTCGGTTTGGCTGAATCAGACGGGCAACGAAGGAATGGCCAGCGGCGGCAGCGGAGATGTTTTAACGGGTGTGATAACGGCACTGCTCGGACAGGGGCTTGCGGCTGCAGACGCCGCGATTGTCGGCGTCTACCTCCATGGCTTGGCGGGAGACCTGGCCGCGGCAGACGGCAAAATCGGCCTTGCAGCGGGACAGTTATGTGAAAAATTGCCGCAAGCAAGGAAAAAAGCGGGTGAATGAACAATGAAGGTGGAACTTGTTATCGACAGATTCGAGGGTGCGAGGGCGGTTCTTCTTTGTGATGCCGACGGTAGCGTCATTAACTGGCCGAAGGAAATGCTGCCTGAGGACGCTCGCGAGGGCGATGTTCTTGCGATTACAATCAAGAAGGATCGGAAAGCTACGGAAAAAGCTTTGGCCGCAACGGAGAAACTTTTGCGAGAACTGCTGCAGCAGGCTTGATTTGTTTACAAGGACAGACCCGGATGTTACAATTGATGTGCACAACGAAGGAAAAGAGGTGAGTCGGAATTGCTAAGCCGGTTTATGTTTTTTTTGATTTTTATTTTTAGCTTTGGTTTCAATGTTTCAGCCGAAGCGGCAGGAACGGAAATAACAGCCCTGCACTGGGGCGTAAGCAAGGAAAACGTTTTCCGGGTGGTTCTTGACTGCACCGGCCCGACCGAGGCAAGGGCAGTTTTGAAGGAAGACGCGCTTCTTGTTGCGGTTGAGGGTGCTCTTAAGCCTTATGTTTCCAAGGATTACAAGGTCAAGAGCGACACGGTAAGCAGGGTAGCTCTGCAGCCGGAGGGAGCAAAGACCATGCTCGAGCTGCCGCTCGCGCGTAAGCTCGAAAGCGGTGACTACAAAGTCTTCGTGCTAAAAAAGGACCCTGTCACCAAGAGGCCCGACAGAATAGTCATTGATATTGCCAATTCCAACAAGGGATCGCTTTTCGATCCGCTGAAGCCTTCAGATAAGCTAACCCCGCCGCAACTGCCTGTTAAGCCAAAGCTGCCTGTCAAGCCGACTTTCAAAGTCGGCGGCGGAATCAAGGGCAAGATGATTACCCTCGACCCCGGACATGGGGGCGTTGACCCCGGAGCCATCGGCAAAAAGGGCACCAAGGAAAAGGACGTGACACTCGAAGTCGCGAAAAAATTAAGGGAATATTTGTTGAAGAAAGACGCAAAGGTTTCCATGACTCGCAGTTCCGACAAGGACGTTTTCGGCTTGAACGCCACGGACGCCGAGGAGCTGCAGGCGCGCGTGGACATAGCAGAAGACAATAAGGCGGATCTTTTTGTCAGCATCCACTGTAACGCTTCGGCCAAGCGCGAAGTCGGCGGCATATCAACCTATTTCTTTCCAAAAACCAGGTATGACGGCGAAGCAGCCGCAGCGATACAGAGGGTTTTGACTAACAAGTTCGGGCTTGATGACCTTGGGGTCAGGCAAGCCGCCTTTTATGTAAACAAAAGAAGCAGCATGCCGACAATTTTAGTGGAAATTGCCTTCATCAGCAATGAAAAAGAAGAGAGACTCATGCGCAGCAACTGGTTCCGCAGCAAGATGGCACAAGCAATCGCCGACGGCATCGAAGAGTACTTCGAAAAGACCGGGGGTGAAAGATAATGAAGCTTTTTAAATGGTTGATTCTGCCGTTAGTGGCTGCATGTTTGCTGACAGTCGGCTGTCAGCCTGCAAAACCTGTCGAGAAGCCCCTGCCGCCACCCTTGAAGGAACAGTCCTTCGTTGTTTATAGAGCGGATGCCTCGGGGCAGGGCCACTTAATCGTAGAAAAGCACGTCATCAAGGACAATGGACGCCCTGTCTTTGAAAATGCCCTGCAGGCACTCGTCGAAGGCAGGCCCCAAAGCACCAAGACGGAAAACCTTTTCCCCGCAGGGACAAAGGTACTGCGCCTGTCGGTAAAGGATGGACTGGCTACAGTGGATTTCAGCAAAGAAATCAAGAACCTGGGCGAAGGCTCCTACAGTGAAATCATGCTCGCAGCGTCCTTGGCCAATACCTTGACGGAATTTCCGGAAATTTCCAAGGTTCAGCTTCTGGTGGAAGGACGTAAAGTTGTAACCTTGAACGGTCACCTTGACTTCAGTGACCCTTTTGTGAGAGATGAAAGCATGATTATGAAAAGCAAAACAGGCGAAAAATAAAACAAGCATCTGTCCGTAAACGGACAGATGCTTGTTTTTCATTGGAGGCTCAGGATTGCTTTGCATGAGTCAGGGCTTCGCTGACAATCTTCACGGCACAGTAATCACCGCACATAGAGCAAGCCTCATCGTCAGGCTTGTTTTTTTCGGAACGCAGACGGCCGGCCTTGACGGGGTCGATGGCAAGCCTTATCTGTTCCTCCCAGTCTAAGTCTTTGCGTGCTCTTGCCATCTTGTCATCCCAGGTGCGGGCACCGGTGATGCCTTTGGCGATGTCGCCCGCATGAGCCGCAATACGTGTCGCGATTACTCCCTCGCGCACATCCTCAAGCGAAGGAAGTCCGAGGTGTTCGGCAGGAGTTACATAGCAGAGAAAATCCGCGCCCGCCGCTGCCGCTGCCGTGCCGCCGATTGCAGCCGTGATGTGGTCATAGCCGGAAGCTACGTCCGTGACAAGGGGGCCGAGGACATAGAATGGAGCGTTTTTGCATAAGCTCTTTTGCAGCTGGACGTTTGCGGCAATTTGCTGGAAGGGAACATGCCCGGGGCCTTCAACCATGATCTGCACGCCTTTGGCCCAGGCGCGTTCTGTCAGTTCACCCAGATTCAGCAGCTCCTGAATCTGCGCCCTGTCAGTGGCATCGGCAAGGCAGCCGGGACGCAGTCCGTCGCCGAGACTGATGACAACGTCATACTTAGCGCAGATCTCGAGGATTTCATCGTAATATTCATAAAGAGGATTTTCTTTTTCGTTATGCAGCATCCAGCCCGTTATGAAGGAACCGCCGCGGCTGACCACGTCCATGGTGCGTCCCTCGTCCAAGAGGGCGCTTACTGCCCGACGGTTGATGCCGCAGTGGATTGTCATGAAGTCTGCTCCGTCACTTGCTTGTTGCTCGATAACGTCGAAAAGGTCATGTTTTGTCATGGCGACGACCGATCCGTGTTTTCTGATTGCATCGACCGCGGCCTGGTAGATGGGGACAGTCCCGACCATCACGGTAGAATTGGCAATGACAGCCCTCCGCGTTTCCTTGATATTGTCCCCGGTACTGAGGTCCATTACTGCGTCGGCGCCGGCCGCAATTGCGGCGGCAAGCTTTGCCAGTTCCGGTTCCGGGTCCGGGTAAGCGCTTGATGTGCCGATATTGGCATTGACCTTCGTCCGAAGGCCCCTGCCCACGCCGCAGGCAACAAGCCTTGTGTGCAAGGGGTTGGCGCAAATCGCAATAACACCTTCGGCAACGCCTGCGCGTATTGTTTCCTCAGGCAAGTTTTCCTGCGCGGCGACTATCCGCATGGCTTCCGTAATAATTCCTTGTCTTGCCGCTTGCATTTGTGTAATCATCGCTTCTTCTCCTTAAAAAAAATAAACCGTTTCCGGGCGGAAACGGCCAGATACAGGACGCAAACCAGCCACTTCCCTACGCCGGCATTATCCGGAAATCAGGTTCCAAGGGTCGACGTAAGTCTCTCAGCTGTTAGCGCCCCTAGTGGAAGATAAAAGTATTCCATTGGTGTAAGTCTACCAAAATAATTCTTGAAATACAATGACCAAAAAGAGAATCTATACTATAATTATTCTTGGCAGGGTATTTTTTACAAATAATTGTTGTGGAAAAGTTTACAGGCGGGCACTTTTAGTATATACTAATGAAGTATAAGTATACCCTGCATCAGGATTGTCATAGCTACAATTGCCGGCCGCAGGTATTTCGCCGAGGCTGTGAAAGAGAAGACTGCTATTATGAGTTTTTTGTTTTTGCAGGTCGGCTTAAATTTCAGGAGAAAGAGGGAACAACATGGCAAAAATGAAAACTATGGACGGTAATACCGCAGCCGCGTATGTCTCTTATGCATTTACGGACGTTGCTGCAATTTATCCGATTACGCCTTCGTCACCAATGGCAGAGGTTACCGACGAATGGGCCGCGCAAGGCAAGAAGAATCTTTTCGGCCAGACTGTCAAGGTAATGGAAATGCAATCCGAGGCCGGCGCTGCCGGTGCCGTGCACGGCTCGCTGCAAGCAGGAGCCTTGACGGCGACTTATACTGCTTCGCAGGGCTTGCTGCTGATGATTCCCAATATGTACAAAATCGCCGGAGAACTTTTGCCGGCGGTGTTCCAAGTTTCGGCGCGCGCCATAGCCGCAAGCTCCCTTTCTATCTTTGGTGACCACCAGGACGTAATGGCCGCCCGGCAAACCGGGTTTGCCCTCTTGGCGGAAGGCAGCGTGCAGGAAGTTATGGATCTGACCGCGGTTGCTCATCTTGCCGCCATCAGGGGACGCGTGCCCTTCATCAACTTCTTTGACGGTTTCCGGACTTCGCATGAGGTTCAGAAGATTGAAGTTGTCGAGTATGAAGACCTGGAAAAGCTATTGGACAAGGACGCTGTCGCGGCTTTCCGCCGGCGCGCTCTTTGCCCCGATGAGCCCGTTACCCGCGGCACCGCGCAAAATCCCGACATCTATTTCCAAACGCGTGAAGCGGTTAACTCTTATTACCAGGAGCTGCCGGAAGTCGTTGAGCACTACATGAATGAAATAAACAGAATTACAGGCCGCAATTACGGTCTCTTTAACTATTACGGTGCCGCTGACGCTGAGAAAGTAATTATCGCCATGGGTTCTTCCTCCGAGGTGATTCAGACAACTGTTGAACATCTGAATGCTCAAGGTGAGAAGGTTGGTCTGCTTGTGGTTCATCTTTATCGTCCGTTTTCTGCAAAACACTTCCTGTCGGCGATGCCGAAGTCAGTCAGAAAGATTGCTGTTTTAGACAGGACGAAGGAGCCGGGGTCCTTTGGCGAACCGCTGTATCTTGACGTGCGCGGTGTTTATTACGGACAGGAAAACCAGCCTTTAATCGTCGGCGGACGTTACGGTCTCGGCTCCAAGGACATTACTCCGCCGGATGTTTTGGCAGTGTTTGCGAATCTGGACCTGCCGGAACCGAAAAACAACTTTACGGTCAGCATCGTCGACGATGTTACCTACACCTCGCTGCCGGTCACTGAACTGCTTGACACAACGCCGGCAGGAACAAAAAGCTGCAAGTTCTGGGGCCTTGGCTCTGACGGTACCGTTGGTGCCAACAAAAGCGCGATCAAGATTATCGGCGATTACACCGATATGTACGCACAAGGTTATTTCTCCTATGATTCGAAAAAATCAGGAGGCATCACGGTTTCGCATCTGCGTTTCGGCCATGAACCCATTCGTGCGCCTTACCTGATAAGCTTTGCCGACTTCGTAGCGGTCCACAATCAGTCCTATGTTGACAAGTATGACGTTCTTGCCGGTTTGAAGAAGAATGGTACTTTCCTGTTGAACTGCCGCTGGAGCGAGGAGGAGCTCGAGGCAATGCTGCCTGCCGCCATGAAACGCTACATAGCGGAAAACAATATCAACTTCTACATCATCGACGCGGTGGAGATTGCTGAAGAACTCGGTTTGGGCGGCCGTATCAACATGATCATGCAGTCTGCCTTCTTCAAGCTCGCCGACATTATCCCGGTTGAGAACGCGGTGAAATATCTGAAGGAAGCGGTCGACGATTCCTATGGTTTAAAAGGCCAGTCCGTTCTTGATATGAACTACGCCGCCATTGACAGAGGCGTTAATGCCATTGTGAAAGTAAACGTTCCGGCAGCCTGGGCGCAGGCCGCAGCGGACGAAGCCGGCGCCGTGGTTTTAACTGATGATTTCGCGAGGAACATTCTGGTCCCGATGAACAGAATGGAAGGCGACAAACTGCCTGTCAGCGCCTTCAGCGACAGCATAGACGGCACATTCCCTGCCGGTACCTCTGTTTTTGAGAAACGCGGCATTGCAATCAACGTGCCGGAGTGGCAGCCGGAAAACTGCATCCAATGCAACCAATGTGCGTTTGTTTGTCCTCATGCTTCAATCAGACCTGTACTCGCAACGGCGGAAGAAGTTGCCTCGGCGCCTGCCGGATTTACGGCCAAGCCTGCAATAGGGGCCAAGGAACTGCAGTTCAGGATTGCCGTTTCAGCGCTTGACTGCGCAGGCTGCGGCAATTGCGCGCAAGTCTGTCCTGCCAAGGAAAAGGCGCTTATCATGAAACCTATTGCCACCCAGCTTGAACAGGCGGCGCTTTGGGATTACGCCATGAACGAAGTAAGCGTGAAGCCAAACCCGATGAACAAGAAATCAGTCAAGGGCGTACAGTTCGAGCAGCCTTTGCTTGAGTTCTCCGGAGCCTGCGCCGGCTGTGGCGAAACTCCTTACGCCAAGCTGGTTACACAGTTGTTCGGTGACCGTATGATGATTGCCAATGCAACCGGCTGTTCCTCAATCTGGGGAGCCAGTGCGCCGGCAATGCCTTACACCAAGAACTGCAAGGGCCATGGACCCAGCTGGGCAAACTCTTTGTTCGAGGATAACGCGGAATACGGTCTCGGCATGTTCCTTGGGGTAAAACAGTCGCGTGAGCGTCTGGCCCAGATGATGCAGGAGGCCCTGGGGCTTCCCGTCAGCGCTGAACTTAAAGCTGCCATGGAGGAATGGATAGAAAAGGTTGACGAGGCAGAAGAAACACGTGAGCGTGCGGATAAGCTGCAGGAACTTCTTGCCGGAGAAAAAGCCGGAAAACCGCTGCTTGAGGAAATTGCCGCGAACAGCAAGTTCTTTGTCAAGCGCTCTCACTGGATCTTTGGCGGTGACGGCTGGGCTTATGACATCGGTTACGGCGGTCTTGACCATGTGCTTGCTTCGGGCGAGGACGTCAATGTGCTCGTCTTTGATACGGAGGTATACTCCAATACCGGCGGTCAGTCTTCGAAGTCAACACCGGCGGCGGCAATTGCCAAGTTTGCTGCCAGCGGCAAAAAGACCAAGAAGAAGGACCTTGGCATGATGGCCATGACCTACGGTTACGTTTACGTTGCCCAGATTGCCATGGGCGCGGACAAAAACCAGACACTGAAGGCTATCGCCGAAGCCGAGGCTTACACTGGACCTTCGCTGATCATCGCTTACTCGCCTTGTATCAATCACGGCCTGAAGGCCGGCATGGGCGCAAGCCAGCTGGAAACCAAGAAAGCGGTGGAATCAGGCTACTGGGCGATGTATCGCTTCAATCCGGCCTTGAAGGAGAAAGGTGAGAATCCGTTCATACTCGATTCCAAGGAGCCTACAGGTGACTTTAACGAGTTTCTGATGGGCGAGGTGCGTTATTCCTCGCTGAAGAAACAGTATCCTGAGACGGCGGAAGCTCTTTTCGCCAAGACCAAAGCGGACGCCATGGAAAGACTGGCAGGTTACAAACGCCTGGCAGGAAAAGAATAAAAAATTCAATGACTAAGGTAATAGACCCTCGGATAAACGAGGGTCTATTTGCTTATCGGCTGTCAACCCTTGTCCCGGTAGGACGGAATAAACAAAGATGCATCTGATGATTTCGTTCATGACACTTGGAAAATAAAACTTCGCTTGCAGGCAATTTTTGGTATAATACATATGTTAAAAAAATAATGGGGGCTCACAATGCATCTTTACTTTTTTGCTTTTCTCGGCGGGTTGGC
>JAAYIB010000144.1 GCA_012744295.1 Acholeplasmataceae bacterium | reverse complement strand
CTTGCCACCTTCGCCAGTTCCTCGACGGGAAACAGCTCAGGTGCAGGCAGTCCGCCCGCAAAAGAGATGATTTCAGGTTTTTGCGTCAGTTTCAAAAGCTCACGAATTTCTGACGACTGCATTCTTTCCATCCGCTTGGCAAATTTATAAGCCATTTACAAAACCCCCAACAAATAAATTAGTAACGGTACGTGTGAATTTTTTCATATGCTGTACAATTAACACAAGAATTTTAACACCGTTTGCCTCACCTGTCAACATTGTAAACCTTCGTTTCCGTTCTTTATTTTAGAAAATACATTTGTATGCAATAAGGGAACCTTTTTTAGGTTCCCTTAAAAAAATCCGCGATTTTATAACTATTAGAACATTCCGCGATATTTCATCGCTTCCGCCAGTCTGTTCAATGCCACTATGTAAGCAGCCACACGCATGTCCGAGCCAAACTTGACAGAAGTGTCATAGACCTGCCTGAAAGCATTGACCATCATGCTCTCTTGCTTTGAAACAACCTCGGCCTCCGTCCAGAAATGTCTGTTAAGATTTTGCACCCACTCAAAGTAACTTACGGTAACTCCGCCGCCATTGGCCAGAATGTCGGGCACGACCAGCACCCCGTTACCGTCGAGAATCTTGTCAGCCTCCGGCGTTGTCGGGCCGTTGGCGCCTTCCACGATTACACGGGCCCTGATTTTTGCCGCGTTATCTTTCGTAATCTGGAGCTCCAGAGCTGCCGGCACGAGGATGGTAACATCAAGCTCCAGGATTTCTTCGCTGCCGATTGCCTGCGACCCTGCAAAACCGGCGACCGTACCATTCATCTCCTTGTGGTTCTCGACTTCGTAAGGATTGAGTCCCTCAGCACAGAATATGGCTGAGCGCGAATCACTGACTGCAACAATTTTAACACCAAGATCGTAAAGAAGCTTCGCAGACCAGCTGCCGACGTTGCCAAAGCCTTGAACGGCGCAGGTGCTTCCGGCCAGGCTGATGTTTTTCCTCTTCAAGGCTTCTGCCGCTGCCACCTTAACGCCGTAACCTGTTGCTGCGTTCCTGCCTAATGAACCGCCCAGGCAGATTGGCTTGCCTGTAATGAAGGCCGGTTCATACTGGCCGGCAATCTTGCTGAACTCATCCATCATCCAGCCCATGATTTTTGCGTTGGTGTTGACGTCCGGCGCAGGTATGTCTTTCCTTTCACCAATGATAAAGGCAATCTTGTCGACATACGTCCTGGTCAGTCTTTCCAACTCGCCTTCGGAAAGCTCCGCGGGATTAACGATAATGCCGCCCTTGGCTCCGCCGTATGGCAGTCCGGCGACCGCGCATTTGCAGGTCATCCAGAAAGCCAGCGTCTTAATCTCGTCCATTGTTACATTCTGATGATAACGTATGCCACCCTTCGCAGGCCCCAAAACGGTACTGTGCTGGGATCTGTACCCTGTGAAGACTCTTACCGTGCCGTCATCCATCTTTACCGGCAGAGATACCTCGAGCGTGCGCTCGGGCTGTTCGATGACCGCGGCGGCCCCGGGGACGAGTTTACTCAGGCCGATGGCCTCTTCAAGCGGAATTTTTGCCATTTCAAAAATGTTCATAATAAGCCCCTCACTTTACGAATTTTGAATTTTGTCTATGGGGAAAATTATACAGGCAAAAAAATCCATATGTCTACAAAATTGTGT
>JAAYIB010000143.1 GCA_012744295.1 Acholeplasmataceae bacterium | reverse complement strand
CATAACAAGGCAGTCCTGCCTTATTACGATTGGGAACAATTCATTGCCGCTGCGGCTGTTTTTATTTTGACCTGCTTTTGAGTACGTCCAGAAGTCTTGACCAGCTTTTTTGAACCTTGCGCCAGGCCGTGGGCATTTCCGCCAAACGCCAGCCTATCAGCAGACCGGCATCACGATAAAGCACCCGGCTGCTGGTCCCCTGTAAAAAGGCCAGAATATCCTTGTGACCATAAATATCGAAATTCAAAATCTTCAGGCGCCGGTATAGGTCCTTCATATAAGCAAAGGTTTGCTTGTCCAGGGTGCCGATTTTGATGCTGCGGCGGACCATGACCATGACTTCGATTATTTTACGCATTTCACGGGCTGTTTCTTCTTCCAGCATTTCATTTTTGAATTCATAGGCCAGCAATTTTTTATGCCAATCCTTGAAGCGCTTCACGGAAAACTCGTCGAGCTTCATGTTCTCTGCTTCCCGCCAATGCGAATTTTCCGCCCAGGCCAGCATTTTGAACATGCCTTGCGCATAAAGTCCTCCATCTACCTGTGCCTTTATTGACGCCATGATTTCCGCCTTCCGTTCCTCGAGTCGCGTGCTCAGCACGTTATTTCGCAGAACGGTACCGGTTTTTTTGTATACCTTTGCCCACTGCCGCATGAATCTTTTTAATACATAGAGTTCCTGCAGCGGCGTCACAATATCGATTAAATAATCATGGAAGCAGCGAAAATCATCTTCTTGTATCAACGGATGAATGAAGTTGATAATGGAGCGCAGCCTTTTGACCCTGTTTAAGAGAATCCTGTCAGCGTCAGCCAGGCCTGTATCTTCGAGAAGAGCATTCTGCGCTTCGAGCACAACGCCGATATCATAATATATGAGTTTCTTGAATTCAGCCTCGACGTTCCCTTCGCGGTCAATGTCAACACCGTTGTCTTCTATTTCCGAGCTTGCCGCCTGATTGCGCAGCAAGTCGAGGCCTCTTTTGAATTTGCTGCGCGGCTCGATGAAAAGCGGCGCTTCTTTTGCCAGGTCGGCAATAAAGTTAAAAAGGTCGGCCTTGTTTCCATGCACTATTTCAAACTCAATTTCCTCAATTTTTTCTTTTTTTCTGCCTACGACTGCGCTGCCTTCATCAATCGCCATTTCCAGCATGGTTGCCGGTGTAATCTGCAAAATCAGTATCCGCCTGGTAAGCGAGACCTTGAAAAGGAGCTTCAACGGCGCTCCGTCAAGAAGCTGGCGAAGGTCAATGTCCAGGCCTTGTTCGGCAAAGCCTTCCAGTGTCGGCGTCGGGCCTGTAACATTGACATTGAATTCCTGCCTTTCGGTAAAGCCGCTGCGGGAAGAACCTTCCGTCTTGACCGTAGCCACGAAGCCAACGTCGCTTTTGCGGACACGGTAAGCAAGCCCGGCTTGAAGAAGCCTGAAGTCCTGGGAATCATAATAACTGCTTTCCAATTCCTTTTCCTGTTTGCCTGCAGGCATTATGGAGTTCTTAATCAAGGCAGATTCCAGAATTTTTTTAAGGTTTTCTTTTGTAACGGTAAGCTTCATTTCCATTTCAACGTTCTTGTCCAATGCTTACACCCGCCTTTTGCAAAATGTTTAGTCAGCCTCTGATGTCAGAAAATAGTACAGCGGCCTCCTGCAGCGAAAAAACCTTCGGCGGCAGGCGGTAAAGATCCTCCGCCCGCCAGCCCTTGTTCTGCTGAACCAGTTTAGCCACGGCCTCCTCCATTGTTGCCGCAACGACCACAGCTACGGCGTCAAGGTAAAAATCTTGGTGGACGCAGGGTTCCTGTATCATACTGTGACTGTGAAACGTTCTGTTGTGGCGCCAGACAAAAGCTTGCAACTACGTCACTCCTTTCTAAAAGCTCTCTTTTGCCCTGCTGAAATACCACCAGGCAAGCGGCAGGCCAAAAGCAAGCAAAAGCGCGCAGGCCGACATGAATATGCCTCCGCTTCCCGCAGCAAGAGAATCCGCAAGAAAATTATACGCTATTGCGCCAGGCAGCATACCCATGACCGTGGCTGCCGCATACGGCAGATATTTCATGCTGCTGCCGCCTGCGACTATGCTTACGGGGTCATAGGGGAAAATCGGCACTGCGCGCAGCCAAAGCATTCGTACAAAAGCCGCGTCCCCGGCAAGGTAATCATCGATGCGGGCACCCCAGCGCCCACCAACACTTTTCAGCAAGTCCTGGTCCTGTCCGGCCGTCCTTCCCAGCCAGAAACAGACACTTGCATTGGCAAGTCCGCCGAGCAGAAGGTACAGAACTCCCCAATAAGGTCCGAACAAAACGCCGGCGCTCAGATTAAGAAAGATACTGGGAAATAACAGGAACGGACGCGCTGCATAAAGTACTATAAAAACAAGGGGACCGCTTCTTCCGCAGTGCATCACCCAGTTCCTGACCTCTTCCACCGATTCCGGACGCAGCCGCACCGGTAAAAACT
Source organism: Acholeplasmataceae bacterium (assembly GCA_012744295.1). Lineage (GTDB taxonomy): Bacteria > Bacillota > Negativicutes > Acidaminococcales > Acidaminococcaceae > JAAYIB01. The sequence goes on along the minus strand of JAAYIB010000143.1, from coordinate 25,088 downwards.
GAATTAAAAGCATAGCAGCGGCACATATAAACAAAATAAAAATGGTTTTTTGATGTTCCCTGAAAACCTCTTGAGTTTTTTGTTGCAATGGCATCACCTTTTGTTGACCTTCTTTCCCTACTATCTTATTATTTTTTACCGGAAGTTGCAATAAAAAGCGGTTTCGTTCCACGAAACCGCTTTTTACCGTCAACTTTTCTTTTTACCGAGATATGCGTCTCTGACCTCGGGGTTTGCCAGCAAATCACTGCCTGTTCCTTCGAGCGTGATACGGCCTGTTTCGAGCACGTAGGCCCAATCGGCAATTTTAAGCGCCATATTGGCATTTTGCTCAATTAAAAGGATGGTCATGCCCTTGGCATTGATTTCCTGAATTATCCTGAAGATATCCTTAATCACGAGTGGCGCCAAACCAAGCGAAGGCTCGTCCATCATGATCAGCCTGGGTCTCGACATCAGCGCTCTGCCCACGGCAAGCATCTGTTGTTCGCCGCCGGAAAGAGTGCCGGCCAACTGCCAGCTTCTTTCTTCCAAACGCGGAAACATGCTGTAAATCCAGGCGACGTCCTTTGCAATTTCGGCTTCGTCCTTGCGCATATAGGCGCCAATCTTGAGGTTCTCCCAAACGGTAAGGTTTGAAAAAACCCGTCGGCCCTCGGGTACAAGCGTAATTCCCGTTGTAACGATCTTTTGTGAATTCAGACCGGTCAAATCCTTGTCGTTGTAGGTAATCCTGCCCGACTTTGGTTTAACGAGCCCGATAATAGTCCGAAGCAAGGTGCTTTTACCTGCTCCGTTCGCTCCAATCAAAGTAATGATCTTTCCTGCGGGCACTTCGAGGGAAATGCCTTTCAGCGCTTCAATGCCTCCGTAAGCAACAACGAGCTCTTCAACCTTAAGCATCTTCCTCCACCCCCAAATAAGCCGAAATTACCCGCTCGTTATCCTGGATTGCCTGGGGCGTGCCGCTTGCTATCGTTTCGCCGAAATCAAGGACGTAGATGCGGTCTGAAATATCCATTACCAATTCCATGTGATGCTCAATCATGAAAATAGTCAGTTGATACTGCTCCCTGATTTTCCTGATAAAGGCGGTCAGCTCTTCGGTTTCCTTCGGATTCATGCCTGCGGCGGGTTCATCAAGCAACAAAAGACGAGGGTTTGTCGCCAAGGCTCTGACAATTTCCAGATGCCGCTGCTGCCCGTAAGGCAGAGAAAAAGCCTTCTCTTCGCGCAGTTCCCAAAGATTAACGCTTTTCAGCAGTTTTTCCACCTCAACCTCCGCCTTGACTTGCTCGGCCTTGTAGTGTGGCAGATGCAAAGCTGCCGAGAAAAAATCCGCCTTAAGATGCAGGTGTTTGGCTATCATGACGTTTTCATATACGGACAGTTCCTTAAAAAGCCTGATATTCTGAAACGTGCGGGCAATACCGAGTTTGGCAATGTCACTCGGCTTTTTGCCCGTGATTTTGACTTCACGTCCATGCTCATCTGTATAAAGCACGTTTCCTTCGGTTGGCGTGTATATGCCGGTGATCATATTGAAGGCCGTTGTTTTGCCGGCACCGTTCGGACCGATCAGCGCGACTATTTCATGTTCCTCAATCTTGATTTGCAGGTTGCTCACGGCAACAACACCGCCGAAACGCATCATTATGCCGTCGGTTCTTAAGATAGTCATGCCTTGTCCACTCCTTTCCGCCCAAAAATGCCGAAGGGGTTTTTGCAGAAGGCAATAGTTTTATCCCAGGTGAACTCTCTTGTGCCCATGATGCCGCGTCGCCAGAACAAGACCAGGGCCATCAGCAGCACCGAAAATATTACCATGCGGAAACCCGGCCGGAAAAGAGGAATTGCAACGCCGAATAATTCCAGAGGCTCGTCAAAAATCCTCAAGAATTCGAGGCCGGCCGTTACAAGAATCGAACCGATCATGCTGCCCGTGATGCTTCCCATGCCGCCCAACACAATAATCAGCAGGAAGTTATAGGTCAAAGTAAATAAAAAATTCTTGGGATCAACCGTTCCTAAAAGCGCCGCGTAGAGGCCGCCCCCGATGCCGGCAAAAAAGGCGCTGAGCATAAAGGCCAGGCTTTTGTGCTTGAAAAGGTCTATCCCCATTGCCTCGGCGGCAATCTCGTCCTCCCGAATTGCCTTGAAGGCTCTGCCGTAGGAGGTGTTGATCAAAGCCGTAATGAAAATGAACACGGCCGCCGTGAAAGCAAAGATGTACCGCACGTCATTCAAGGGCGGTATGTCCTTGATTCCGAGGGCGCCGTTGGTAATCGTCTGCGCGTTTGTAATCACGATGCGGATAATTTCGGAAAAGCCCAGAGTCGCTACCGCAAGGTAGTCACCCCGCAATCTGAGAACGGGCGCGCCAATCAGAAAAGCAACAAGGGCCGCACACAGGCCGCCGACAATCAGGGCAAGCCATAACGGCATATGGATGTCGGCAATCGCAGGGTGCATTGGGGCAGCATAAAAAACAGAAGGGCGCAAGGATACCGGTACCGTGAAAATGCCGACGGCATAGGCTCCGATTGCCATAAAGCCTGCCTGCCCCAGCGAGAACTGGCCGGTGAAGCCATTCGTCAAATTCATCGACAACCCTATAATTGCATAGACCATGCAGAGATTAACTATTCTGCGCAGGTAGGAGTCTGTTTCAAAGTTAATATACCAGGCAAGCCCGAAAAGACCTGCCAGCAAAATAACAGTTAAGATAAGATTTCTTTTTTTCGCCATCTTCACACCTTCTCCGTTGTTTTTTCACCCAGAAGGCCTGTAGGCTTATAAAACAGGATCACTATCAGGACAATGAAAGCAAATGCGTCGCGATAACCGGAAAGCTGCGGAAAAAACGCCACAATGATGATTTCACCCAAACCAAGGATGAAGCCTCCCAGTACGGCGCCCTTGATGTTGCCGACGCCGCCGATGACGGCGGCAATAAAACATTTTAGTCCCGGCATGACACCAAGCATCGGCGTAATGCCGGGGTACCGGATGCCCCACATAATGGCGCCGATTGCAGCAAGCGCCGACCCTATTGCAAAGGTAATGGAAATGACGTTGTCAATATTTATACCCATAACGCGCGCTATCTCGTAATCCTTTGATACTGCGCGCATAGACATTCCTATTTTGGTGTTGTTTACAATGTGAAGCAGAATCATTAGGCAGACAATAGTAACTACCGGAATAAAAAGACTTATTGCCTGGATTTGCACCGAGCCCAGCGAAAGGTTCTGGGAAAGCACCTCGATATTGGGAAAGCGCAGCGGTCGGCCGCTGAAAAGATAGTTTGCCAGATTTTCCAAGAGAAAAGAGGCGCCAATCGCAGAAATCAAAACAGAGTTTTTGGGGGCATCCCGCAGTGGACGATATGCTGCCCGCTCTATGACTACACCCAAGAGCGCAGTCGTGATTATGACGAGGATAAAAGTAAGATACCAGGGAATATGAAAGACACTTATACCGAAAAACGTGAAGTAGCAGGCCATCATTACAATATCGCCATGGGCAAAGTTGATCATCAGCAAAATGCCGTAGACCATAGTGTACCCTATTGCTATCATCGCGTAAAGGCTGCCGAGCGATATTCCGTTGACCATGTGCTGGGCGAAGCTGCCTCCGGACATATTGACAAAGGCTTCAAAAAATTCCATTTTTACACCACCATATGTTTTAAAAAAAGAATTGCTTCCTTCCCTTGGGAAGGAAGCAGGAAAATCAAAGCAAGCCGAACTTATCCTATTTCACGTCTACAAAATCAGTATACTTGAACTTGCCGTCTTTTACGGTTTTAATGACAGCAGCCTTGATGGCATCGCCGTTTTTATCTAACGTAGTCTTGCCGGTAACAGCTTCCAAATCCTTGGTCTGCGCGATAGCGTCGCGAATCTTGACAGAATCGGTTGCCGTACCTGCGCGTTTGATACCGTCAATGGCAATTAGATAGGCGTCATAAGCGAGAGCCGTTAAAGCGGAAGGTTCTCCCTTATATTCCTTTACATAGGCATCAAGGAACTTCTTGGCTTCGGCAGTAGAGGCCTTCTCACGGTCGAAAGCTGTTGACAGGCTTGCGCCTTCCACGTCTTTGCCGCCGACGTCAATGAATTCCTGGGTTTCCCAGGTGTCGCCGCCGAGGAAGGGCACGGTTAAGCCAAGCTGGCGAGCTTGCTTAATTAAGAGGGCGGATTCGGTGAAATTACCGGGTGCAAAGATTACATCCGGATTTTTCGCCTTGATGTTGGTCAGGATTGCCGAGAAATCCTTGTCTCCTGTTTGATAGTTGGCAACTTCGATAATACTGTCCGGTGAGCCGGTTAATTTTACAAAGGCTTCCTTGAAGAACTTGGCAAGGCCTACGGCGTAGTCATTCGATACTTCCTGAATGATTGCAACCTTTTTCGCACCGTTTTTAAAAGCATAGTTCGCCATGACCGTTCCCTGGAAAGGATCGATGAAGCAAGCGCGGAAATAGTAATCATTGTTTGCCGTTACCTGTGGGTTGGTACAGCTTGTGCCTATCGCCGGAACCTTGTTTTCCTTGACGATGTTGCCTGCGGCCATAGCCAGCGAAGAGCCGTAGGTGCCGATAATAACCTTGACTTTGTCTTTTTCAATCAAACGAGCCGCAACCGAGGCTGCTTCAGCTTTGTCGGACTTGTTGTCAGCAACAACCAGTTCAACCTTTTTACCCAATACTTCCGGATGCATTTTGTTGGCAAGCTTGATGCCGCGGAGCTCTAATTCTCCACCTGCGGCATTATCGCCCGTCAGCGGCAGAAAGACTCCGACTTTGATTACGTCGCTTTTCGCGGCGTCCTTCTTCTCGCCGCCACAGCCGGACAGCATACCTACTGCCAGTGCCGAGGCCAATAAAACCGAGAAAAACTTTTTCACAACTATCTTCCCCTTTGCTCGTTTTTTGTAATGCACATACTTCTAATCGGTCACTATTATAGCACGATGTTACAGGCATTACAACATCACACAAAAGTCACAAATCTTTACACTGAAAGGTCTGATTCGACCAGTCGTTTGTATCTAATCAATGCTTTTGCAGCGGACAGCCACGTATAATTCTTGCCGTTTGTGCGTATCGAACGGACTTGATGTCCAACAGTACGCCGCCATGTCCACTCGAAAAGAACGCCACAAAAACAGCCGTTTGCTTACCTATTCCCCGTCTTTCCTGTTTTCCCGCATAAAATCGGTTATAAGGCGCGTGCATTCTGTATATGTCACCATGCCTGTCTTCAAATTCTTTTCTAAAAAAGGCAGAAACATGTCAAGCTTTTCCTTCTGATCAATGATTTCCATCACGATAGGAAGATTTGAAGGTTCGGAAAACCTGATCAGCGGTTTTTTCTGGATACCTCTCTTTTCCGTCGCGTAACCTTCTATGCATTTGAAAACAGTGCCGCCGGCGAGTCCCAGATTGCGGGCTTCTTCGAGTACGGCCTTGTAAAGCGGACGATCAAGGCAGTAGGTATCCTCCGCCGTGTAGATTTTCAATATCCAGATGGTTTCAAATTCGCATGCCATTACTAAGACCTTCCTTTCTTATGCACTCTGACAGAACCAAAGACGTCATTACTGTTTAGGCAGCGCTTCGTTCAGGCTGCCCGTCCTGTAACCCGTCAAGTCAACGGTTGTATAGACAAAACCCAACTTGGAAAAAGCCTCCCGTACCTTTGTTCTCATCGACGCCTCCATCATACTGCCAAGTTCCTCCTCCGGCACCTCGATTCTGGCAAGCATGCCATGGCAGCGCACACGGAACTGCGAAAAGCCTTGCTGCAGAAGAAAGGTCTCTGCCTTCTCAATCAGCCGCAGTTTATCCTCGGTGATTGTTTCACCGTAAGGAACACGTGACGCGAGGCAGGCAAAAGATGGTTTGTTCCAGGTCGGCAGTTCGTAACGTGCCGACAGTTCCCTTATCTCCCCTTTGGTGAAACCCAGCCGGCTGAGCGGGCTCTTGATGCCCAGTTCATTAAGGGCCCGCAGGCCTGGCCGATAATCATCTCTGTCGTCAAGATTAGAGCCTTCAATCAGGCTGAAACCTTCTGTAACCTGCAGCAAATGCTCGAACAGGGTTCTTTTACACAAATAGCACCGGTCGGGCGGATTAAGTCCAATATCCGGGATTGCAAGAACATCAATTTCGACAAGCTTATGCTTCACACCGATTTCCGCCGCCCACGCTTTGGCCACAGCAACTTCCTGTTCCGGAATAAAGGCCGAAACGACGGTGACCGCCAGCAAGCGTTTACCCAGTGCTTCTTTGGCCGCGTGCAGAAGGAATGTCGAGTCCACGCCTCCGGAAAAAGCCACGGCGACGTTTTGCAGGCTGCGTAAATATTCGACCAGCTTTTCATATTTCTTTTCCAATTGTTTTTCCATAGCCTTATTTTTTCCTTCTCCTGCTAAGCATGAAGAATATTGCCGCAGCAAGCAAAATTGCACTCAGGGCGCCGGCCTTGTATGGATTGAGATAGGTTAGTCTCGCCTCGAGCAGGTTGTTCTCGCCAAAGACAAGATCCCACACAAGCGTTTTGCCGCCATCGGCAACAAGCCCGGCATTGCTGCTTTCGGCAGCAGTCGGCAGCTTTAGCACAAATCGCAGCTTAACCTGCTGCAGCAGATTCTTGAAAAGCCACTGCGCGTCTCCCGGATCCTGCCCAGGCTTATGCCTGAGGTCAAGATTCGCCTTGACAGCGACCGTATCGAACAATAGCCCATGCTTGTACTCAAAGGCTTTTGTCTTTTGTGCGCTTGCCGGCTCTTCTATTTGTTTTGGCTCCTCTTTCTTTGCCCGGCTGCCGGAGCCTCCTAACAGTTTTATCTTGTTGACGTCATTGATTTTTTCGAAATGCCGACGGGCAACAAAGCCTTTCATTTTTTCTTCCGTAACGTCTTCCACCTGAAAGCCGTCGGCGACGAAGTCCTCCTTAACGGAGCCAAGCTGAGAGGCCACAACAGGCACGGCAACAACCCTGCACTCTATGTTCGCTGAACCCGTGCGCGAAAGCTCCGTCACTACTTCTCCCCTGGCGCAGCCGGCAAGCAGCATCGCCAAGGTCAAACCTAACAACAGCATTGATTGCTTTTTCATTTTAACTCCTCAGCGCTTGCGGTTGACCATGTCAATCAGGGCCTGCTCCCGCAAAGCGGTTTTCAAAATTTTTCCTGTTGAATTCTTGGGCAGTTGGGTGCAGAAAAAGAATTCCCTCGGTACCTTGTAGGCAGCCAGGCGTTCAAGCAGATATTTCCGGACTTCCTTCCTGTCAAGCACCGCGCCTTCGGACAGCACCATATAGGCGCAAACGGCCTGGCCGCGGAGCTTGTCCGGAATGCCGATGACTGCCGCCTCCTCAATCAGCGGATGGGTATACAGCGCTTCCTCAATTTCACGCGGATAAATGTTTTCACCGCTGGAAATAATCATGTCTTTCAGGCGGTCAACAATGAAAATATAGCCCTCCTCGTCCTTATAGCCAAGGTCGCCGGTATGGAGCCAGCCGCCGCGCAAAGCCTGACGGGTTTCCTCGGGCAGATTGAGATAGCCCAGCATAACGTTTGCGCCTCGCACGCACAATTCGCCGACCTCACCCGGTTTCATTTCGCCGCCGCCCTCTTCCTGAATCATGACCGTTACTCCCGGCAGCGCAGGTCCGATGGAACCTACCTTGACCTTCGAAGCAGGATTGACGGATACAACGGGCGAAGCTTCCGAAAGCCCGTAACCCTCCAGCACCGGTTTGCCGAATTTCTTTCTGAACCCGTCTGCCAGAATCTGCGGCAGTGGGGCGCCACCGCTGATAAAACATCTTATAGGCGCAAGTTCTTCTGCTTGTGCTCCTTTAAAAAAGAGTTGAATCATGGTCGGTACACCTGCAAAGAAATTGACGCCGTGTTTTGCGATCAGACCCATCGTATCCTTGAAGATGTAGGTCTCCTGAATCACAAGGCTGGCCCCGTGAAGCAAGGGCCCGCTGACCGACACGGTCCAGGCAAAGCAATGGTACATGGGTAAAACACAAAGCGCTATATCATCAGCGTAAAGCGGTATCACCCCTGTGAATTCACGCGTGTTGGCGACAAGGTTGCGGTGAGTAAGCATGGCCCCCTTAGGCTTGCCGGTCGTGCCGGAAGTATAAATAATGGTGCAATTATCATTTTCATGCAGCTCGTAATCAATCAAGGCGTTCTCAGACATTCCCGCCATTTCGGCAAATTCCAGTTGCAGGGGCTCTTCACAGCCAATTTCCGCGGCCGCTTCCGCAAGGTCAATTTTCTGCCGGACAAGCATCAGCTTCAAATCGGCATCCTTGACTATATAGATTATTTCCCGCGCCGCAAGCTGGAAATTGAACGGTACAACGACCCCACCCGCACGAATCACTGCCAGATAGGAAACTGCAAAATCAGGGCAGTTTTTGCTCAGAAGACCCACTCGGTCACCCTTAGCCAGGCCTTTAGCCTGTAAAAAGCAGGCCCTGCTTTCGACGGCCGACCTTAGCTCTCCGTACGTCATTATGCTGTCTTTGAAAATCAGGGCTGCCTTTTCGTCAGGGTGTCCTGCGATAATTTCATGGTATAACATGTCCTAATTTATCCCCCTATGATTTTATTTATTACAAACATTATACAATATCGGATTTTTTTATACAGTTTTTATTTATCCCCCGGCACTTGCAGGCGACATCTTTTTTCGGTAAGATGGTGTCAAAACAACGAAAAGGATGGAAAAAGACATGCAAAAACTACAGTTGGGCCTTGTTGCCACAGTCAAGGAAACCGTTCTTCATACAAACACGGCATCCGCTCTTGGCAGCGGCGGCCTTGATGTTTACGCCACGCCGGCAATGGTCGCCTTAATGGAGCAGGCTGCCGTCTCGGCCATTAGACCCGCTCTCGCCGAAGGGAGCGGCAGTGTGGGCACGCTTCTTAATATCAGACACGAGAGGGCAACCCTACCCGGAAGCAGAGTCAGCGCCTCGGCGGAACTCGTGGAAATCGACGGCAGAAGGCTTGTCTTCAAGGTACGAGCCGAGGACGAGTCGGGTTTGGTCGGCAGCGGTCTGCACGAGCGTTTCATTATTGCAAACGACAAATTCCTGGCAAAATTGCACAAATCCCGTTAAGCTAAAGAAAAGGTGCTGCCGCAATGGCAACACCTTCATCTCAATATGCTGTTTAAAAACATCTTCAGACGTTCATTTTTCGGAGTTTCGAAAAGCTCCTCCGGCGGCCCTTCTTCCTGCACAACACCGTCCGCCATAAAAATGACCCTTTTTGCAACTTCCCTGGCAAAACCCATTTCATGTGTGACCACGATCATCGTCATGTTTTCTTCTGCCAGATTGCGCATTGTTTTCAAAACTTCACCGGTCAGTTCCGGATCAAGCGACGAGGTCGGCTCGTCGAAAAGCATTATATCCGGATTCATAGCCAGTGCTCTGGCTATGGCAACTCTTTGCTGCTGCCCGCCCGAGAGCTTCGTTGGATAAACATCTCTTTTTTCTTCCAGGCCGATCTTTCGCAGAAGTTCCTCCGCAATAGGCAGGATGTCTGCTCTGGCCATTTTTTTGACTATCATCGGTGCTTCGAGCAAATTATCAAGAACGGTCATATGAGGAAAAAGATTGAACTGTTGAAAAACCATGCCCATTTTTCCGCAGATTCTCCTGGCCTCTGCCTCTTCAACATACTTGGCGTCCCTGACAAGGTACTCCCCTTCTATCGCTATGGAGCCGCCATCGATGGTTTCCAGCCGGTTTAGGCAGCGCAGTAAAGTGCTTTTGCCTGAACCCGAGGGTCCTATGACGGCGACAACCTCACCCTGCTTCAGCTCAAAGCTGATGTCCTTCAGAACCTCGAGGTCGCCGAAATTCTTGCGAACGTTTTCCATTCTGACCATTGTCGTCCCCATGCGGTAATTCCCCCTATTCATCATACCTGGCGTAATGTTTTTCCAGCCAATTGAAAACCCTTGTCACGATGAAGGTCATAGCAAGATAAAATACTGCGGCTATGAAAAAGGGCGTCATGTCAAATTCTCTCTGGACAATTGTGCGCGCCGCTCTTAACAAGTCATTCATTGCAAGCACGTACACAAGGGAGGTGTCCTTGACCAAGGTGATGGTTTCATTGCCTACCGGCGGAAGGACACGCTTGATCATTTGCGGCACGATGATTCTGCGCATTGTCTGGACGTAAGTAAAGCCCAAGGCGCGTGCTGCCTCGTACTGCCCCTTTTGAATCGACTGTATGCCGGCGCGGAAAATTTCCGCAAAGTAGGCCGCATAGTTTAGTACAAAGGCCAAAACCGCGGCCGCAACGTCAGGAAGCAGGATGCCAAAGGAAGGCAGCGCAAAATAAACAAAGAGCAGCTGCAGCATCAAAGGACTGCCGCGCATGACCCAGTTATATAATTCAACCGTTTTGCTGAGAGGTTTGATTTTTGAAATTCTTGCCAAAGCTAATAATAACCCCAATGGCAAAGACAGCAGCAGTGTCACGGCAAAAAGTTGCAAGGTGACAACGCTGCCCTCGGCCAATGGATATATCATCGATAAAATTTTTTCCATCTTGTTCACACCTATCCGCTTTTTCGCATAAGGGTCCCCCTCATGCGAAAAAAGAGGCTAATGGCTAACCATCAGCCTCGCCGAGCCTATTTTTATTTTAGAATGTCAGCGCCAAACCACTGTTTGGAAATTTTTGCGCTGGTACCGTCTTTTTTCATTTCGTCCAAAACTTTTTGGATGTCATTCAGCAGAGTCTTATCGTCAAGCCTGAAACCGACGCCGAAATCACCTATCGGTCCCACCGGTTGCTCGAGGGCGACAAATTTACCGGGTTTCTTGCCCATATAGTAGCGGCCGACAATTTCATCGGTAATGATTGCGTCAACGCGGCCCGCTTCCAAATCCATCAAGGCAACGATGCAGTCAGGGTACTTTTTGACTTCCTTCAGTGTCTTGGCAAAGGCCTTGTCGTTTTCCAGATTTATTTCCGCGGTGCTGGCACTCTGCATGCCGACGATCTTACCGGCAAGGTCTGCCTGTCCCTTAATGGGAGAACCGGCCTTAACGAAAATCAGTTGTTTGCATTCCATGTAAGGTTTGCTGAAGGCCATGTTCTTCTTGCGCTCATCGGTAATGTTGAGCCCGTTCCATATTACGTCGATACGGCCGCTTTTAAGCTCCGCTTCCTTACTTGACCAGTCAATGGGCTTAAATTCGACCGGGCGATTCAGTCTTTTGGCAACTTCCTTCGCCATGTCGATATCGAAGCCGACGATTTCATTCTTTTCATTTTTGAAACCCATCGGCGGGAAATTATCGTCAAGACCGACAACTATCTTCTTGGGCGCCTCTTTTTTAGGCGCCGACTTTTCGCCCCCGCAGCCCGCAATAAAGGCCGAGGCTACTACTAAAGTCAACATTAGTGCTAAAAATTTTTTCATTCGCGAAAAACCCCTCTCATTATATGCTGTGTCCATTATACTTTAGCACGTTAAATTTGTAAACAGAAAAAATGTTGTTTTTTGTTTTTTCGGCAGGAATTTGAGACAATCCTGCGAATAATATTATGACGGCCCGCCTCTCAATAAGGCCGAACCGAAAGGCAGGCCACCCAATTAAAGAAAGGGATTGATCATATGCCTGTTTTCAGGGAAAAAAACGTCGTGGTCGCAGAAAAACGCTTTGGTGGCCGAGGCAGCGTCATACTCGAGCATGTTTTGGATGAAACTCTTTACGAAGGACTGGTTCCCACCTATATTAAGGCGACCCTGAAAAGCGGTTGTTCGCTGGGCTTGCACCAACACAACGGCAACAGCGAAGCCTACTACATTCTTTCAGGCAAGGGGATTTATAATGACAACGGGGTCTTGACAGAAGTTGAAGCAGGGGACACCACCTTCACAGCTGACGGAGAAAGTCATGGTCTGGAAAATGCGGGTTCGGAAGACCTTGTGTTCATGGCACTGGTTGTGTCCGCGCGTTAAAGTTTTTGAAAAATCGAACGGGGACGGTCCCTTGCGTGCAGCAAGGAACCGTCCCCGTTCGATTTAAGCATTGGTTTATCGTATTAACATCAACCCTTGCCGGCAAACTTGCGCTGAATTCGTCTTAGCCGCAAAAGCAGGAAGCAAGCGGAAAAGAACAACCCTGTAATCAAGCTTTCCCAATAGGAAAACGGGCCATGGCCAAAATAGAAGTCCAAAGCCAATCCGAAAGGCAGACAGATTACCCAGTAAGCAAAAAGAGAAGCATAAAAAGCCGTCTTCACGTCCTTGTAGCCGCGCAAAATCCCCTGTATAGGCGCCGCCGTACCATCGAGCAACTGGAAGAAAGCGGCATAAAAAAGAAATTTGGCCGCAAGGGTAATAATCTCACCGTCATCACTGTAAAGCATCGCAATCTGTTCTCTGACGAAGACTAACAAAACTACAAACAGTCCCGCGATTGTTAAGTTTGCCAAAATACCGATACGGCCGTAACCAGCCGCTTCGTCATACTCCCCGGCACCTACCTTTACGCCGATGATGATCGTCAGCGCCATGGAAAAACTGAGCGGCAGCATGTAAAGCAGGCTGGTGAAATTGATGGCTGCCTGATGCGCGGCAATTGCCGTTGTGCCAAACTTGGCCATAAAGAGTGCAATCATGCCAAAAATACTGCTTTCAAAAAAAATAGCCGTACCGATCGGTATGCCGATAAGCAAATGTTCCTTCAGCAACGAAGGCATGAATTCCTGCTTTCTCCAACCGGCGAAGCGTACATATTCTTTCAGCCTGCCGATTCTGCCGATGGCAACGATGAAAAACAGACTGATCAGGGTATAGGTCAAAGCCGTAGCGTACCCGGCACCCACGCCTCCCAACCGCGGCAAGCCCATCTTGCCGAAGATCAGCACGTAATTAAGCAGAATGTTCATCGGCAGGGTCAGAAGAAAAATTCTCATCGTCATCGCGGTGTACCCCAAAGTATCAACAAAACCGCGCAGGATTGAACAAATGAAAATCGGTATGACGCCAAAGGACAGTGCCTTCAAATAACCTTCGGCAACCGCCTGCACCTCGGGTTCCAACCCAATGAGAGAAAGCGCGTCTCCAAGAATAAACCAGAAGGTGGCAATTACGGCAGCGCCAATGATGACCGCCAGATAAATTCCATGCAGAACCGCTTTGGAAATGTCTTCTCTGCGCCCTGCGCCGTAATGCTGGGCAACTATTGGCGTAAGCGCAACCAGTATGCCGTTCAGACTGGTAAAAAAAGGCATCCAGATATTGGAGCCGATTGCAACACCGGCAAGGTCTGCGGAACCCGCCTGCCCGGACATCACAGTGTCAAAAAAATTCATCCCCATGACAGCCAGCTGCGTTACAAAAATCGGCAGCATGACTGTCAGAATTTCTTGCAATTTGGCTTTAGCGTCTTTTACTTTAAACATCGTTCTCCCTTATTCCAGTCCGGCCTCTTCGGCCAGTAATGCAAGCTGCTCCCAGCGGGTCATTAACTGCTGCAAGCTTTCCCTTACCTCGCCTTGCCTTGCCGACAAGGCCTGCAAGCTCTCAAAGTCGCTGCCGGCGGCATTTATTTGTTCTGCCAGAAGTCTCATCTCGACTTCCTTGTCCGCAATTTTTGCCTCAATGCCCTCATACTCAAGTTTATCCTTGTAACTCAGCTTTTTTCTTTCCTTAGGTGCGGGCGGCTCTTTTTCAAGGCGGGGCTTTACCAGGTCTTCCCTGCCTCTTTCGGCTTTCTCGTAAGCAGCATAGTTTCCGAAGATATGCCTTATTTCGCCCTGACCCATCATGGCAAAAATTTTATCGGTAAACCTGTCAAGAAAGTAACGGTCATGAGAAACAGCTATGACCGCTCCCGGAAAATCATCAAGATAACTCTCCAAAACGGACAGGGTCGGAATGTCAAGATCATTAGTAGGCTCGTCAAGCAGCAAAACGTTGGGCGCTGACAAAAGAACCGAAAGCAGAAACAGCCTTCTTTTCTCGCCTCCTGAAAGCTTGCTGACTGGTACCCACTGCATTTCCGCAGAAAAAAGGAAGGTCTCCAGCATCTGTGCGGCGGAAAGTTTCCTGCCGTCTGCGCCCTCAACATATTCGGCAATGCTCCTCATATATTCCAAAACCCTCATATCGCTGTCCGGCAATTTGCTGTGCTGCGAGAAAACACCGATTTTAACGGTTTGCCCGATTGTAACAGTGCCCTGTTCCGGTGATAGACGACCCGAAAGAATGTTGAGCAGAGTCGTCTTGCCGCTGCCGTTAGGACCGACGATGCCGATCCTGTCATTGCGCAATACGGTGTAATCAAAGTTCTTGATATAAGCTACGCCGTCAAAGGACATGCCGACCCCGCGGCATTCGATGACCGTTTTGCCGAGCCTTGTTCCCGCAGATTGAATTTCCAGCTGGGACGTCTGCCTGTCTGCCTTTGCCTCAGCCTCGATTCGCGAAAACCTCTCAACGCGGTGCTTCTGCTTGGTCCTCCTTGCTTCCGCGCCACGTCTTATCCATGCCAGTTCCTTGGCATAGACGTTTTGCAGCTTCTTTGCCGCTGCGGCTTCTTCCAGGCGCCTCTCGGCTCTCTTTTCCAAAAAGGCGGTATAGTTGCCGCTATAGAAATAACCTTGGCCGTTATCAATTTCGAGAATACGGTTGACAACCCTGTCGAAAAAATAACGGTCATGTGTTACGAGCAATAACGCCCCCTTGCGCTGCTGCAGGTATTGCTCCAGCCAGGCAACGGTTTCATTGTCCATGTGGTTGGTAGGCTCATCCAAAATCAACAATTCGGATGGTCGCACCAAAACCCCCGCCAGCGCGACCCTCTTTTTCTGACCGCCTGACAATTCGTCCATCCTTCGCGAGAAATCAGTCAGCCCGAGCCTGGTCAGAACTGCCTTCGCCTCGCTTTCCATCTGCCAGGCATAAGCTTCGTCCATTTTCTGCTGCGCGTCAAGCAGCCTTTGCTGCAGTTTTTTATTGCCGGGCGTTTTCTCCACCGCCTGTTGAGCTTCCTCGTAAGAGCGAAGTACGAGCATCAGTTCCGATTCGCCGCGAAACACCTGCTCCATAACGGTTGCATCACTCAGAAAGTCAGGCTCCTGCGGTAAATATTCCACAACTGTGCCGGTTTTAAACTTTAGCGTACCGGACTCCGGCTCTTCACAGCCTGCCACGGCACGGAGCAAGGTTGACTTGCCGCAGCCGTTCACCCCTATTACACCGAGCTTGTCGCCATAATCCAAATCAAAGCATATATCGTTAAATAAAACCCGCTGCCCGTATGACCGGGACAAACGGCTTGCTGTCAATATCATCTTTTACCTTCTCTTTCCGGCCTTATCCATAACATTATAGCATAAACGGCTTAATGGGCTGCCATAGCTCTTTATTGACTGCAAAAACAGTTAAACCGGCGTAACAAGAGCTTCGTTACGCCGGCCGGATTACTTTTCCGTCCTTATCTCGTATTTGTCACCGTCCGTGAGCACCTTGACGCTGCCGTTATCGGCTGTATTAAAGTATCTCGCGCCTAACTTTTCCAACCGCTTCAGCGTTGACCGATGGGGAAAGCGGCCATCATTTTCCCTGGCATAAGTCGCAATTGCAGCCTCGGGTTTTACTGTCTCGAGCCAGGAAACCGTGTTCGAGTGCCGGCTTGTATGGTGAGGCACCTTAAGCACATCTGCCTTCAGCTTGCCTGCTTCGCAAACCGCCAGCATGCGTTCTTCCGCTTCGCTTGTGGCATCCGCGGCCAAGAGCATTGAAAAGTTCCTGTAAACAAGCCTCATAACGGCACTGTTTGAATTCAGGTCCGACCTCGTTGCTTGCAGAAACGGCTCTGCCGGCATTATTACCTCAAGTGCGGCGCCTTCCCGTCCTATTGGAATTCTGCTGGGCGCGCGTAAAAGTTCAAGCTGAATCTTCTTACTCTTGATGGTTTTTAAAAAATTGCCGTAGGTCTTGGCAGCCGTCAATTGTCCGGTGTCATAAACCTTGCCGACGCCGAACGCTTCAAGCACTGCGCCCATACCGCCTATGTGGTCCGCATGCGGATGGGTCGCAATCAAAATATCTATCCTTGTAACGCCGTTAGACTTTAAGCTTCTGACCAGTTTGCCGCTGTTTTCTCTCGGTCCTGCGTCAACAAGCACGTTTTTGCCGTCAGTCTGAACAAGGATTGCGTCTCCCTGTCCGACGTCCAGCACAGTGACAGTCAACTTTGACGAAGCTGCCGCCGGGACAAGGTTTGTTTTCGCAGCCGCCGCACAACCTGCGAGCATGAAAGCGCATATGGTTAATAATAGCAGTAGGGCTCTTGTGTGCTTAATTGGGCTCACCCTTTTTGTGTCCTTTTTTAAATTACCTCGACAAGCAGCCTAGAGTTTTCCGCCGCAGCCTCGTCAAAAACCACCAGCAGGCGTTCGCCATACTCGCCAAGATGCTCTTCGTCAGCTACTGCCTGCGGCAGAATTACAGTCGTGTCTTCATCAATCTCCGTCAGAAAATCATAGATTTCATCCAGGCTCCAGCCGCTGTCTTTCGGAAGGGAGAGCGCTTCCTGCAAATAGAGATGCAGTTGTTCGGGCGTAGTAAATTCCGCTATATCCAAAACGATTTTTTTCATTGTATCACCCGCCTCCGTATGTTTGTAATCCGTGTCAGTCACAACTCAGGACTTTCACCTGCCGGTGCTTTATAAACCGGCTGACTTCGAGATATTATTATACCCACACGAATAGTAAAAATCAATACTGCCTGCGTAGGCTATCAGTCTGCTTATTGCTATTCCTACCGGTATCAGGAAATTCCATGTTTTCCTGATGGACGTTTGTTCAAAACACGGACGGCATGCAGGCCTTGCTTGCTCAATCGTCCTTATCTGCAGGTACTAATTTTATGAAAACCGCATAAACTGCAACAAGCAGGAAGGCCAGTGAGAAAATTTTCATTAAGTCGACATAGCTGCCTGTTGTTTCCCTCACCAGTGATGTCAACAATGGCCCGGCAATGCCGGCCATAGCCCAAGCCGAGAGAATGCGTCCGTGTATTGCCGCCAGCTCCCTTGTCCCGAAAACATCTGACAAAAAGGCCGGCATCGTGGCAAAGCCGCCGCCATAGCAGGAAATTATTACATAAAACAAAACAGGAAACCAAACCGGGCTCGTCGTCAGCGTTAACAGATAGAAAGCCGCTGCCTGGATAAGGAAAAATGCTATGAATGTGTTGCTTCGGCCAAGATAATCCGAAGCAGCCGACCAGGCCAGTCGACCGACGCCGTTGACGATACCGATTATACCGACTACTACGGCCGCGCTCATTGCCGACATGCCGGCAATTTCCTGCATCATGGGACTGGCCACCGAAAGCAGCCCTATTCCGCAGGTTATATTTATGAAAAGATAAAGCCAGAGGACATAAAACATTTTTTTACGCATGGCATCCTTGAGCGATACCTGCCTGCCTAAAAATCTCGCCTTGGCAGTTTCACCGGGCTTGTTTTGACGGGGCGGGGCAAGATAAAGAGCTGAGGGCAGCATCACTGCAAGATAAATGCAGCCGAGGGTAAAAAAGCAGTTGGTGAGGCCGACCTGCTCGATCAGAAACTGAATGATAGGGCTGGCAAACCAGGCGCCGAACCCGAAGCCCATAATCGCCAGGCCCGTGGCGAAACCGCGTTTTTCCGGAAACCATTTGATAAGTGTCGAAACAGGCGTGATGTATCCGATGCCGAGACCGATGCCGCCGATAACGCTATAAAAAAGATAAAGCAAATACAAATTGTTGGCTTCAAGCGCGAGCCCCGAGCCGAACATGCCTGCGGAAAAAAATACTGCGGAGACGATGCCCGATTTGCGCGGCCCATATTTTTCCACATATTTTCCCAAAAAAGCGGCAGACATCCCCAGAAAAAAAATAGCCAGGCTAAACGCCCACTGTACGTCGCGCAGGCTTACAGACAAGGCCTGCATGACAGGCTTGGTGAAGACACTCCAGGCATACACGCTGCCGATCGAGATATGTATCCCCACGGCGGCAAGCGCTATAAAGCTTCTGTTCTTGCCGGTTTCCTGATTCAGAAAATTCATCTGTCCTGACCATCCTCTTTTCTTTTCTTTTTTACTTGTTAAAAGGCAGGCGATTTTATTCGCCTGCCAGGGTAGTTAAGACTCGAGAACAATTTTTTCCAAGTCAAGCGGCTGTACGTGGACATTATCCTTGAATGCTCTCATGTTGCCGCCGGAAATTTCGTCTATTAACGTTATGGCGCCTTCTTTGCCAACGCGGCCGAACTCAAATTTGATATCGTATAGTTCAATATTTTTTTTCTGAAGCTCGTCTTTGACTATCGTTGCTATTTCCTGCGTCATCTTCTTTAGGATTTCGTATTCCTCTTCAGTCAGAATGCCAAGAACGGCCAGCGCATCCTTCGTTATGGGCGGATCACCACGTTCATCGTCCTTCAGCGTTACTTCGACGAAGGCAGGAAGCGGCTGCCCTTCCTCGCTGCAATAATCGCCGTAACGGCGGAAAAAGCTGCCCACTGCACGAAAACGGCAAATAACCTCAAGTCCTTTGCCGAAAACCGTGGCCGGTTTGACCGTCATCGTCGCATTTTCAATGTCTGCGTCGACATAGTGCGTGGGAATCCCCTTTGCCTGCAAAACTTCAAAAAAGAACTTCGTCAGGCGAAGCCCAGCCTTCCCTGCCCCCTCAAGCGTCAGTCCTATTGTGTTGGAGCCTGGATCAAAAACGCCGTCGTTGCCCGTACAGTCGTCCTTGAACATTAACAGGTAATTGCCGTCTTCCTTTTTGTATACATTTTTCGTTTTGCCGGTATAAACAAGCTCCATAAAAAATCGCCACCCCTTAATCTTTTTCCTTTTGATTTGATTACATATCATTATATAATAGTATTCTTGCCGACAGCAATAATTTTATAAAAACAAATGCCGATTATGCTTGATAATTGTACTTTTCTAACCGATAATAATGCTATCAGCAGAAAAGGCGGATATATATGAACAACAAGTACCTGCATATGTTTTTCGTGTTTTTTAAAATCGGGCTGTTTACCATAGGCGGCGGCCTTGCGATGATACCGATTATCCGGCACGAGTTTGTCGAAAGGCAGCAATGGATCAGCGACGACGACATTGCCGATGTTTTGGCGCTCTCCCAGTCGATGCCCGGAGTAATAGCGGTTAATGCTTCAAGTTTTTTAGGCTATCGTCTGGCCGGAGTCACGGGGGCCGTAATTTCGACGTTAGGCGTCGTGATGCCTTCCTTTTTAATTATTCTTGGTGTCGCGGCCTTCTTCACCGATGTTGTCGCTGAAAACCTTTACCTACGCAAGGCTTTCAGCGGCATCAACACGGCTCTTGCGGCGCTGATTTTTGCGGCCGCCCTGAAGCTTTGGCATCATGCAGTCAGAGATCGTCTGGGTATTTTGCTTGCGCTGGCTTCCTTTCTGGCGATTGCCGTTTTATCGCTGGATATTGCCTTGGTAGTCAGTGCTGCTGCCGCCACCGGCTACTTGGTCTACAGTCGCTCAGGGGGTGGCCGCCGATGATTTACCTCCACCTGTTTACCGTTTTTTTCAAAATAGGCTTGTTTTCCTTTGGCGGCGGCCTGGCCATCATCGCCGTCATTCAGCAGGAGGTAGTCGGCAGGGGCTGGCTAAGTACCGAAGAATACGCCCAGATTGTAACCATCTCGCAGATCACTCCGGGCCCCATTGCCGTAAACGCAGCCACCTTCGTAGGCGCACGCGTCCCCGGCGGCACGATGGCAGAATCCTTCTTAGGCTCGCTTGTTGCAACCTTGGGTGTAACCCTTCCTTCCTTCCTGCTGGTGCTTTTGGTTGCAGGCTCCCTGAAAAAATTCAGCGGTTCGCCCGTCACAAAAAGCCTGCTAATGGGGATACGCCCAGCCATCATCGGCTTTATGCTCTCGGCTGCGCTTATATTTTTCAAGCTCTCTGTCTTCCCTTCGACTAATGAACAGCTTCTGTCTTCGTTCAATCCTGTCGGATTCCTGCTGTCACTGCTTTTCTTTTATCTTCACTTCTACAAAAACGTCGGGCCGATTCCTCTGATTTTGCTGGCCGCAGCAGGTGGACTGGCCTTCTTCTGACAAGCAAGAAACCGTTCCGACTTTGTACTGACCCCCAAAAGTTAGACCTAAAATCTAACGATTGGGGGTCAGTACACTTTACATAAGTCGGAACGGTTTTTATTTTGACACTCAATTGCAAAACGAAGAAAGTATCGAAGCCTTGCTTACGATACCGCGTAAAACATTCCCTTCGGAAACAACGACGAGAGGGAATTTTGCACTCGCAGCCAGCTCTACTACATCGGCAACAGGCGTGTCCATGTCGGTTATCAAGGGCAGGTCCTTAATGACTGCTTCCTCGAAGGTTTTTTTGCCGGCACGTACGGCTAGCGCGTCTTCGAGCGTAATGATGCCGATAAAGTGCATCTGCTCACCTACGATGTAAGCACTGGAAACACCGTTGTTCCTCATGCTCTGCAGGGCAATGTTGACTCCGTCCGTTGCCTTAATCATGCAGGAGGGCGTAACCATAATGTTGCGTACGCTGAAAACCTTGCTGGGATCTACATTGTCGATAAACTTTCTGACGTAATCGTTTGCCGGCTGCGAAAGCATCTGCTCAGGTGTTGCCACCTGCACCATCCTGCCCTCGCGCAGAATTCCGACGTGGCTTCCAAGCTTGAAGGCCTCGTTGATGTCATGGGTGATGAACACAATAGTCTTGCCCATTTTTTCCTGAATACGCAAAAGCTCGAACTGCAAATCATTGCGCACCAGGGGATCAAGTGCGGAGAAAGCTTCGTCCATCAGCAGAATGTCAGGATCGTTTGCAAGTGCGCGGGCGATTCCCACCCTTTGCTTCATACCTCCGCTAAGGCTGTCGATGGTTTTGTGTTCCCAGCCTTCGAGCCCTACCATCGCAACCATTTCCATACCCTTGGCTTCCCGTTCTGCCTTCCCCATGCCCCTTATTTCAAGACCGTAACAGACATTTGAAAGCACGTCCCGATGACTCATCAGGCCGAAATTCTGGAAAACCATCGCTATTTTTGTTCGCCGAAGCTCGAGCAGCTGCTCGTCATTATACTTGGTTATGTCACTGCCTTCTACCAGGATCTGGCCTCTGGTCGGCGTGTGCAGCATATTGAGGCAGCGGATGATAGTTGACTTGCCGGAACCGGACAAGCCGATGAGGGCAAAAATCTCACCGCGTTGTACTTCAAAGGATACATCCGCAACCGCGGCAAACATGCCTGATTTATCAAGCACAGTAGCAGCATCAGCGCCTTCCTGAAGCAATTTAAGCGCGACGTCTTCGTTTGCAGTAATGTCGTTGCTTTTAAAGAGCTTGTATAAATTTTTAACTTTTAGAATTGTCTCTGCCATTATTTATCTCCCTTTGCCGAAAAACTTTGAGTCAGACGGTCGATGATGATGGCCAGGATGACAATGGAAATACCGGCAATTATGCCCCGTCCCGATTCGGTCCGATTAATGGCAATCAGAACTTCCATGCCGAGTCCGTTGGCCCCGATCATGGCACAGGTTACTACCATTGCGACAGCCATCATCATTGTCTGGTTGATGCCGGTCATAATCGTCGGCAGTGCCTGCGGGATCTGTACCTTGGCCAGAATCTGCCAGCGAGACGATCCAAAAGCTCGCGCCGCCTCGACTACTTCCTTGTCAACCTGCTGGATTCCGTGGCTGGTAAGCCTTATCACCGGAACAACCGCATAAATTACCGTTGCCAAAACGGCCGGAACCTTGCCCGGACCTAACAACATAACCGCAGGAATCATATAAACGAAAGTCGGCATGGTCTGCATGGCGTCAAGCACGGGGCGCACAAAGCCATTTGCCCCCGCGCTTGTGGAAATGCCGACTCCGATGGGGAGCCCCAGCAGCAAAGAAAAGATTACGGAGGTAATGACAATTGACAAAGTCTCGTTCATCATATCCCAATAGCCGAAGGTTCCGACGCAAAACAGCAGGGCGCCGTAAAGAAAACCTTTTCTATAGCTGCCAAGCAATTTCTTTGTCACAAAAATCACGATCAGGATGAAAAGCCACCAGGGTATTATGTTCAAAGACTGATAAATAAGGTTGATTAACCCGTTGAGGGTCGCTTTCAAGGCATAAAAGAAATCACCATAGTTCACATTCAGATATCGGACGAAATCATCAATGTATGTTGCAAGGTCAAGCTTTATCCATGTTGGGAACTCCAATAATCCGTTGTTCACATTTATTCTCTCCAAACATTATTTAGTTATGCCGGCGCGCACGGCCTTGGCCTTCTCGGCCGGCAGCCATTTGTCCAGCAGTTCGTCATGCTTTTTCAAGAAATGAATTGCCGCATCATCATAGCTTGCCTTATTATCTGCGATATAAGCGAGGGCTTCTGCCGTAAGCGCACTCGACGTCCGGTATTTTTTCAGAAATTCAACGAACTCGGGAGCCTTCTGCAACAGTTTCTTGTTGGCTGCAATAACGACGGGAACAGACCTTGCCGCCGTCTTTCCTTCTTTGAAGCCCTCAACAGTATAAGGTGCATCCTCAAGCAGCACAAGGTCAAGCTTGCCGCTGATCCAGGTCGGCTCCCAGTTATAACCGACTATCGGCATGCCCTTTTCATAAGCAGTGACAAAAGATGCGTTCATTGTTGCTTCTGATCCGGGACGGAAATAATTGAAGTTCTCATTCAATTTATAGTAATTGAATTTTTTGAACAGAACCTCGTCAATTGCCCAACCGGGTATGGCTCCGTAAATGCGGCCCTTTGAAGGGTTCTCCTCATCGACAAAAATATGGCTGTAGCGTTTAAGGTCTGCCACGGTCTTTAAATCGGGTGCTACGGCCTTGATGCCTCTTTTAGCATCTCCTTCGATCACGTAACGCGGGACGTATAGCCCCTGGCGGTTGTCGTCGAAATTGGTGCCGAGTTCGACTATGGCGCCGGACTTTAAGTCATCCCTGTATGTCAGGATGTTGTCGCTCCAGGTTTCCAGGTTGACATCGATATCGCCGCGCAGCAAAGCCGTGTGGGTTATAGGCGTCGAGCCGGTGACAACGGTTGTCTTCAACCCATAGCCCTTGTCGGCAATAAAACTGACAACTGAATTATGGAATTTGATGCTGTCCCAACCGGCATCACTGAGTATGATTGTTTTGTCCTGTCCGGACTTACCGCCACCGCACCCGGCGGCAAAAGCCATTAAAATTAAAACACATATTGCAAAAAAATATTTTTTTTTCACTCCAAATCCCCTCTTTCCGACAACTTAATGTTATAATAGAGTTGTCGCTTTTATCTTATTATATTTTTTTTTAGCACTCTTTGTCAACCCGGCAGCATAATCTTTTTAATTGCAGGCACCTCATTTACAACAAGATTCCCACGTGCTATATTGAAGTCAGACTGTTTCTATCGCCTTATTCTTAGCCGTTAAAAATTCAAAGGAGAATAACGTCATGGCCAATCGTCACAAAATTGCAGAGCCTGTCTACCAGAAAATTGCGGTTGATATTGCAGAAAAAATTATCGAGGGAAAATACAGGGTCGGAGAAAAGGTTTCCGGCAGATCGGTCCTGGCCGGTCAGTACTCTGTTTCTCCGGAAACAATCCGCCGGGCCACCTTCATGCTGAAGGACCTGAACATCGTGGAAATAGAATCCGGCAGCGGCATCACAATCGTTTCTGCAAAGAATGCCAAGAAATTTATCAGCCGTTTTAAAAACATAACGACAATTGCAAGCATAAAAACCAACATCAACCAACTAATCGCGCAGCAACGCAAACAGCAGCACGAACTATCCGAACAGGTGGACCAGTTGCTGACTTCCATTGAAAGGTTCCGCTTTTCTTCCCCCATTCTGCCCTATGAGGTTAAAATCACAAAAGAATGCCGTTTTTTGGGAAAGATGCTTTCCGAAATAAATTTCTGGCAGAATACCGGCGTAACGGTAGTAGCGATTAAGCGAGGTCAGGACCTGATCATTTCTCCCGGTCCCTACGCCTTCTTTGAGGAAAATGACGTCTTTATCATGGTGGGCAAAGAAGACAGCGCTCACGCGGTCAATGCCTACCTATACCTTGAAAACGAAAAAAATAAGTAAAGCGGGTCGGGCAAATTTGCCCACCCGCTTTACTTATTGCAGCCGTCTTTTTAAATTGATCGGCAATATTCTGCCGCCACCCAACCTTCTTTCCCATCCAGGCGAGTAATGCGGCACCAATCGCGCCCGCCGGCGCTGACCGTTTCGTTGATTTTCACGACTTCATCCCTATCGAGCCAGTCCAGAATGTCGGCATTGGTGCTCGGTTCACTGCGTAGGCGCACTTCTTCTCCGGAAATTACGCCTTTAACTGCAGTTTTTTCATTTTCAGGCTGCTCCAGGCTCAAACGGCAGAATTCTGCCGCAACCCAACCGGTTCCTCCTTTTTTACGGACAACGTGTAACCAATCCCTGCCGTCAACCTGCTTTTTCTGCCCTACAAAAACTTCTTCGTCAGGCAGAAGATAACCAAGCACTTTACCCTTGAAACCGGGTTCGCTCCGCAACCGTACGTCAATGCCCGCAATAACCGCATCATCCAGTCCCTGTACTTGCTCCGTGCTTGCCGTGACAGCCGCCGGTTTCTTGGCATCCGCGGCCGTCACATTGACTTCTATTTCTTCTTTGCTGCCTCCCGCCTCGGAACCGGCATGATAAATGACGATGACATTGTCATCCTTGTCAAGATAGTATGTATCGGGTAAGGGCGGTTCTTTTGCTGTTTCAATATTATAAACATAGCTAAGACCATCCTGCACACGGTTTAAAAGAGCTGTTTCGTTATAATAGCGTTCAAGTTCAATCGCATTTCCCGTTTCAGTATCAAAGTTAAGACCCCAGGTCTTACTGTCACCGTCTTTGCCCGGCCCGATGCTTTTCTCCAGCAGTGTCAGGCTCAGAACATTGTCGGCGTTTTTAT